>JAEUHE010000163.1 GCA_016793885.1 Verrucomicrobiales bacterium | reverse complement strand
CTTCGTGGTCGGGTCGACAGGCTCGTTCCATTCCCAGGTGTTGCCCGCTTGATCGTAGGTTCCGTAGTGACTGACCGCTGCCGTGTACGCTCCGACGTCAGTCGTGCCGTTGCCATCGCCCGCCGCGACGTTGTCGAAGTTTGCTGAGTAAGGACCTCCGGGAGGGAGTTCCTTCACCATTTGATTGGGATCATCCGTCTTGGGCGGGAACTGCCAATAGCCCCCGGTCCCATTCTTGGTCGGATCATAGTAGGCCGCCTTGTACCACTCGTCGTCGTTGGGCAGGAAATAATCTGCATTCGAATTTCTGCCGCTTACGACATCATAGCCGCTAAAGGTGTAGGCACCGGTTTCGGTGTCGCTGTCCTCAGTGCCTCCGTTGCTAAGCCAGTTCGCCATGCGCATGGCATCCACTGCGGCGACAAACAGCACCGGGCGGTTTTCGCGACCTTCGAGCACCGTGTAGGTGTAACTGCCATCTTCGCCTTCGCGGAGAATTTCTCCGCCGCCCGAGACCATCAGGTTATAAGGGTCTGACTTAGCTTTGGCGTTTAGGAACGCCGCGTAGTCGGCATTGGTCACTTTGAACTTCGAGATCTCGAAGGTGTAGCCCACGGAACCCCGGGCAGTGTTCCAGACGGTGTCCTTGGGGTTGCCTGGATTTCCGATCACGATGTAGCGGCTCGCATCGGATTGAGGCGCGGTGAATCGGAAGAGCGTGTCGGCCGCGATCGGATTTCCCGCCCCCGCGGCCACATCCCGAATCCCGTTCAGTTTGAGGGTGTAGGTGGCGCCAGGCGTCTGTCCGGAGGTGGTCAGCCGAACCGACGTTGAGCTCAGAATGACGACCTCGGTGATTTCGAGTCCGTCGGACAGCGAATAGTTGGCGAGACTTCCTGCGGTAGCCTCCGATACGGGTTCGGAGAATACCACGGTGATATCCGTGTAAGAGTTCCCGGCGACCACGCTCTTGACCGTGGGAGCGGCAGTATCCTTGTCGACGGTGACTGTCGTTTCGGTACTGGCGATCTGTTGTCCGGAAACGCGGACCAGGCAGCGGTATCGAACACCACTCTGGGTTAGGGCAAGCGCGGGCGTCTGGTAGACGGCTGCGTTGGCGCCAGGGATATCCACCCCGTTCTCCTGCCACTGATAGGAGAGAACATCCGCGGGTGCTCCGGCACCACCGGCCAGGCTGGCCACCACGGGTCCGAGAGTTAACCGACGGTTTTCGGTGGCCGACGCGGTGGGGCTGAGATCGGCCGAGAGAGCCAGGCTCACGTTTTGGTAGGGGGCGATGACTTGCACTTCAGCTAGAGAGAAGAAGCCATCGCTGGTTGTCAGCGGCGTCTGCGACTCGAAGCGAACGTATTGGCCGGTGACTCCGGGCGGAAGATTGTAGGCCACTTGGAGCGGCGGACGACCCGGGTAGGTTTGGGTCCAAACAACATTGCGGTTTAGGTCGAGCACGCTGAGGGTGAAGTTGTCGTTTCGGACTGCGCAGGAGTTGAACAGAGCCTGACATTCGTCCGCGGTCAGGGTGCGGAACCAGACCTTGAGCCGGCCGATGGACTGCGTGGTGCCGAGATCTACTTCCCACCAACCCGGGTCCTCCGCCAAGGCGTTCAAGGTGACGGATCCGCTGGAGAAGAACCCGCTCGTGTTGCCGTCGATGGCGTGTTCGGGTTCGCCACCCACAGCGGTGCTGGATTGAGTGGCAGTACCGCTCATCGCCAGGTTGATTTCGAAGAGTGGCGTGCTACCGGTCATGGTGACGGGTGCGATCGTGTTCCCGGCAAAATCTTTGACCCCACTCACGGCCAGAGAGTAAGGAACGTTCTGGGCCAAACCCACCACGCTCAGAGTCACCGTTTGATAGACATGCTGGTCATTGGGGTCGATGAGGACCGGGCTCAGCGCGGCTCCTTGAACCGAGACACCTGCGCCGAACGAGTAGTTGGCCGTCTGGACCGCAGTTCCTTCGTCCAAGACCTCATTGAAACGAAGGGTGGTGAGCAAGGTGGGGCCACTGCCGAAACTTACTTGCTCGATCTGGGGTGCGGTTGTGTCGCTGGTAACGGTCAGCACCGCCTTCGCGGTCAGGGTGCCTCCGCCCGATACGCCGCAGCGGACGGAGTATTCGCTCGCATTGTCGGCCAGCGATTGTATCCCGGTGGTGTAGGTGGTGCCGTTGGCTCCCGGGATCTCCTCCCCATTGCGCAGCCACTGGTAGGTGAGTCGATCTTGGGGTGCGCCCACCACGGTGGCTGACACGGGGCCGAAGGTGGTCCTGCGTCCCTGGATTACGGAGGTCGCAATCGGACTCTGGTTCACATTGACGGTGACTCCCTGGTAAGGAGCCAGGACCTGGACCTCGGCCAGGGAGAAAGTGCCATCGCTCGTGGTGGGAGGATTCTGGGGAACGAAGCGCACATACTGGCCCTGCACCTCGGGCGACAGGTTGTAGAGAACGTGGAGTCCGTTCTGGGCATCGCGTGAGGGCCGACCAGGATACGCGCGTCGCCAGACCTCATCGTGGTTGGCGTTGTAAATGACCAATGAAAAGTCATCGTTCCTCAGGTCACAGCAATCGGTGCGAAACCACACATGGACGGCGCCGATCGGTTGGCTGATTCCCAAGTCGACCTCCCAGTAGGGATCGGGCGGATCTCCGTCCAGAGCGATTCCTCCGCTGTGCGTGACCGAGTTGTTGGCCCAATTCCCGTCCGTGCCACCATCGACGGCTCGATCGGCGGTGCCCGGACTAAGCGTGCTGGATTGGGTTGCGAGCGCTCCGAGCGCCCAGTTGATCTCGGCTTCGTAGAACTGGTTGGTTTGCTGGGCCTGCGCACCGAGGGCGGTCAGGCCGGCCAGGATTAGGGACAGGTATTGTGGCTTCATGCTTGCGGGTCAAACACGCTCCCTTGGATCGAAACCGCGACCGGTTGGGGCGCATTTTCTGAGGTTTGGTTGTGACAGGTTACGGGGAGGATTAAAGCGACCTCGCCGGCGATGTCGATGTCCGATTTTAGGCCGGGGGGGCAGCCTAGGATGCCTGCGTCTGGGGCTGCAGCACCGATGAAAGGGCCTGGCCCATTTCACTCACCGTGTTCGGTTTGAGCAGGATGTACCTGATGCCCGTGGCTTCCGCCTGGTCCTGCTCCTCGGGTCTGATGTAGCCGGTGGTGAGGATGATGGGAATATCGGGACGGATCATCAAGATCTGCCGGGCGAGATCAGGACCGGAGAGGTTGGGCATCGAGAGGTCCGTGATGACCGCAGCATAGTCGTAAGGCTTGAACTTGAACTGGGCCAGGGCCTCTTCCGGGCTGCGAAACCCGCGGGAGCGGTAGCCGAGTTTTTTTAGAATCCGGGTCGTGAGGAACACGATGGATTCCTCGTCATCCACCACCAGAATTTGCTCGCCGTGCCCTTGGCGGAGTTCGATGGGAGCGGGCGGCGTCAGGCTCGGTTGGCGCAGAGCGACTGGGAAGAGCAGGGTGAAGGTCGTGCCTAGCCCGAGTTGGCTTTCCACATGAATGCTGCCACCCAGCCTTTGCATGATGCCATGTACCACCGAAAGCCCAAGACCGGTGCCTTGATTGGGGCCTTTAGTCGTGAAGAAGGGGTCGAAGACCCGCTCCATGGTTTCCCGATCCATACCGCTGCCTGTATCCTTGACCCGGAGGCAGAGGAACCGGCCGGGCTGCACCTCCTCATCCTCTTTGATTTGGGGTGGGATCGGCGAGTCCACCACCGTTTGCTCGAACTGGATCAAGCCGCTGCGGCGTCCGATGGCTTGAGCGGCGTTGGTGCCCAGGTTGAGAATGATCTGATGGATCTGGGAGGGGTCCGCGAGAATGAGTGGGGAGTCCGGAGTGAAGCGTGTTTCGATGTGGATACTGGGTGCGATGTTGATTCGCAGGAGTTGAAGCGCCTCGGTGACGATGGGCTCCAGCGCAATGCACTCCAGCGTCTGCTTCTCCTGCCGGCTGAAGGTCAGAATCTGGCGGACGAGATCAGCGGCGCGCCGCGTGCCTCGTTTGACTTCGGCGAGGCTGACTTGCACTGGATGATCCGATGGTAGATCGCTGATGGCGAGCTGGGTGTTTCCTGAGATGGCGGTCAGAATGTTATTGAAGTCGTGGGCGATACCACCCGCCAGGGTGCCCAAAGCCTCCATCTTCTGAGACTGTCGCAGCTGACGCTCCATGCGAGTGCGCTCCTCGGCCAGCATCTTCTCGCGCCTCAAGGATTCGGTGCCCTCCTGATTGCGTCGGTATTGATAGGCCCAAACCCAGGCTCCGATGGAGGTCATGGTCACGAGGCCCACGAGGATACGGAAGAGCCAGGTTTGCCAGAAGAAAGGTCGGATGGTGAAGGAGATCTCGGCGGTGGATTGGCTCCAAATTTGATCGCCGTTCGAGGCGCGAATTTCCACTCGGTGGCTGCCTGGGCCCATCGGGAGCAGCTCGACGGACCGGGAGTCGCCCGCCGAACGCCATTTTGCCGCCGGCTCGGCGAGGCGATATTCAAAGAGCACGCGTTCAGGTGCGGAAAACGTGGGTGTGGTGTAGTGAATGCGAACACGCTGGGTGCCGGGGGGGAAAATCAGGGTTTCCCGGGACGGGGGCAATCGCTGTCCATCCACCTCAATGGATTGCAGGATGACCTCCGCCTTGTTGGTCATGATGTGGATAGAACCGGTTTCGATTGAGGCGATTCCTTGAATGGTTGCGAAGCAGACTTGTCCGGAGGAGCTCTTGACCGAGCCTGGATGCGCCCAGGCGATGACATTGTTCCTCGCCAATCCGTCTTCACGCGTGAGGCGCAAGGGCAGCAGCAGCCGTTCCTTTCCTGAGGCCACTGACTTGAGCCGGCTCAGCTCGAAAGAAACCAAGCCTATGGAGGTACCCGTCCAGAGGCGCCCATGGTCATCCCACAAGAGGGCTTCCAGACCCAGTTCCGGCAATCCTTGGCGCGAGTCGAATCGATACACCGTCCCATCGGAACGTCGCCAGAGGAGCCCGCCTTCGTTCAAGGACAGCCACACCCCTCCTTCCGGATCCGCTGCGAGCGCGATGAACCTCGGGTCGGGGCCAGCTTCGGCCAGGTCCAATATCCTGAATCGGCCGTTTTCGATCAGGCGGAGGTTGGTTCGGGTCGCCACGAAGGTGCCTTGATTCGGAACTTCGGCCACTCCGATCAAGGTTTCGTGGTCGAGCTCCTGGAGTCTCCGTGGGGGTGCGGTGGGTGTATCGAGTTTGAGGTTGCCAGCCTCGGTGCCGATCCAGATCGATCCGAGGCTATCTTGGTGAAGCAGAAGTATAGGGGTGTTCTCGAGAGGCAGGTTCAGCGATGGCAGCTGTTCCTGTTCCTTAAACCGTAGGATTCCGTGCGCCTCCGTCCCGAGCCACATTTCACCTTCGCGGGTGCACAGCAGAGATCGGAGAGTTTGTCGTTCACCGAGTCGGCACAGGAGCCGTTTTTCGCCCTGTTCGCTGGCGAACACTTCGCCGTTCGCGGTGGCGAAAACCAGTTCGCCTTTCGGATTTTTGCTAACCGCCGTGATTTGACTGTCGTTGGGGTCGGGGTTGTCCGCGTACAGCATGTTCACTCGTCTGGGAGTGAGCTGAAGCAATCCCCCTCTCCCGGTGCCTAGAAAGATGTTTCCCTCCACATCCTCCAGCATGGAGGCGACATGGTTGTGCGGCAGACCTTGTCGCGAGAGGATGCGTTGGGCGTGTCCGTTGGTCTGGAGGACCAAGAGCCCGGACGCAAAACCGCCGACCCAGACTTGGCCGCGACGATCTTCCAGGATGGTAACCAGATCGTCTCGAAAGTCTTCCGGGTATCCATACTCCTCGAGGACAGACTCTCCCATTCGCCGTGTGAGCCGATGTCGCTCGGACACCCAAACGCCGCCTCGTTTGGAGGCAGCGATCCCGCTGTAGTGGGTCGGTCCAGTCGCTGAGCCGGGGACGGTGATCCAGCGGTCCCTATCGCGGCGGATGAGTTGATCATCCACTCGAGCCCAGACCGTGTTCGACTGATCCACCGCCAGGATCCAAGCTCCGAGTGAATTGGTGCCGCGAGGCGCCACATTTTCTCGCTCGGGACCCTGAGGAGTGACCCGGTAAATTCCTTCGGACGTCCCAAAAAACACCGTGCCGTCGGCCGTCTCCTTCAGAGAAAATACCATCCCTCCCTCCCATTGCGATCCTTTGGGAAAGGTGGTCCAGGCTGCTCCATCCTTGCGCAGCAGGGAATGCTCCGTTCCGATCCACAGGCGACCCTGCTGGTCGCCTAGCAGTGAAATGCAGGCTCCTTCCTCTCCACTGCCGGCCTTGGGAAGGGGAATTCGAGTGGAAGGAGTCGTGCCGTTGAGCTGGAAAAGTCCGCTGAAAGTTCCCACCCAGATAAAGCCATCAGGAGTCTGAGCCAGGGAACGCGCGGAGATGCGCGGGAACTTATCTTCGTCCTCCCACAATCGCAGAATGTAGTTCTTGCTGAGGTGTGGGGAGGTCAGCGTGAGTGGTGCGGCCAGGCAGGGCAGAACCGCAGCCATCCAACTCAGGATGCCCCAAAACGATTTCCAGGGTTTATTAATGTGAACCAGCATGTTGCAATCGGAACACAACCTAGCCTTCCCGCACTCGAGACGCGAGCGGGATTTCGGACGATTCAGCGCAGTACCTTGACCACTCCAAGCGGGTCCACCTGCAAGTCCCGGGCCTGAGGCGGCACCTTGACGATAGTGACATGGCCCCCAGGCCAACGGACCCACAGAGAGGCGAGTTGGCTGCGTTTACCCAGGAGGAGAATCGGGCTGTCCTGAGAGTAATATCCTCCGCCGACCCGCACTTCCCAGGCGGGACCGATTTCGCCGGTGGCATAAATCGCTCGAGCCACTGCTCCCACCGCCCATCTTTCCGGTCGGTTTATCCTCAGGAAGACCCGCAGTCCAGACTGCCCTGTCAGATTGTTGAAAAGGCCTGTCGCACCCGAAGCGTAAGCCACCGCCAAGTCGACTTTCCCGTCCGCGTCGAAGTCGCTAGCCGCAGCTCCCCTCGGCTCGCCGCGAAAACATATGCCGCTCGCCTCGGCGGTCAGTGCCTGAAATTTTCCTGCTCCAAGACCCAAGAGTGCCAGCCCGGCAGTCGCATTGAGCGGCCCCGCTGGAGCAGTAGCAGTGGTGTCGGCCGAGACCGGGGCTAGGAAAAGATCGGTCACGCCGTCTCCGTCTAGGTCCGCAACCACCAGGCCGAACGCTGTCGACGACTGGGCCTCGCCAGGGAGCGGTATTCGATGAAGCTGGCCCTGACGATTTAGGAAGACGCTGGACTCGGTGCCGATGCCTCCCCCAGGTGGTTTCCGGCCCCCGACGACGAGGTCGAGGGATCCATCGCTGTTGAAGTCGCCGGTGGCGATGCTGGTCCATTCTCCTGGGGTTTTATCCAGGCCCCAAGCCGAGGTGGTGTCCATCAGTCGGCCGTGCTCGTTGAGAAAGACGCGGATCGAGCCTGACTCAACGGCAAGCGCGAGATCGGGGCGGCCATCCGCGTTCAAGTCAGCGAACGTGGCACCTGACACCCGCTCAACTCTTGCCAGTCGAAGATCGTTGTCCGGATCGATGGTGAATCCGTTGGTCGTGCCGCGAAACAGCCGCGCGGGAGAAGCAGCTGAGTTCTTGGTCGAGCGGGCCCCACCCCCGATGAACAGGTCAAGGTGGCCATCGAGATCGATATCGGCCATGGCCATTGGCCCCGCGACGTTCGTGGCTTGGGGCAGAACCTGAAGTGGATGGACTGCTCCGCGTTCCATTGGATTCTGCAGCAGCCAGATATGATTTCGAGTGGGCTGCGGCGAGGTGATTCTCCGGTGGGCAGTCCCAGCCAGCCAGCGTCTTGACGGGCTGTCTCCTTCCCAGCCTAGGGTGGCGATGTATTCATCCTCGGTGCCAGCCAGGGAAGATTGAATCCACTGAACAAAGGCGCCGGTACCGTTATTCCGCAGGATGCTCACTCCGCCCTCGTGCGCTCCACTCCGGATCAGATCTTCCCAACCATCTCCGTCTGCATCGAACCAGGTGATGCCGGGGCCGACTGGGCTTCGAGGTTCTGATGAGTTCGACGGTTTGCTGGAAGGCTGAGTCGTGGCGGTGCCCGGAACCTGCCCCAATCGCTCACTCACGTCTGCGAAGGCCGGCCGGGTCGCGCTACCCGCCGTCCAGGGGCTCAGGGCGATGAGCAGAGGCAGCGTCAGCCAGCCGATCCTTCCTGATCGAGAAGCTCTCAAACCAATCATAGCCCCAATGTAGAATCCGATTCGCGTTCCGGCTGAGGGAAAACATTCAGGTATTTTGGCCACGGGGATGGCAAGAACAGGGTAATGATCCTTAAGGTCACCAATCTTTGAGCTGACGCTGATTCTTGCGGGGCTTCTGGGGAGGGGGCGGGAGGAAGAGTTTCTCCTCGGATCGCAGTGCCTCCAACAAGCGTATGGCTTCACGCTGGGTCATCTGGAGGGGTTGACCGGACATGGGGTTGCCGCCTTCTGGTTGAGTGGCGGAAGGGTTGTTGGTCATGCCGCGCTGGCCTGGCTTGGGTTGGGCACCATCCTTTTTGTCCCGCTCGTCCTGCGCGGACTTCTGGTCTTCCTGGCCTTCTTTCTGATCCTCTTGATTGGATTCCTGTTTCTGAGATTCCTGTTTGTCCTTCTGCGCAGACTCGTCCTCGGGCGAGGAATCCTGCTTGGCCTGGTCCTGATCTTTTTTCTCTGGGGAGGACTTTTCCTGATTCTGGTCCTGCTTTTGGTCCTGGTTCTGGTCGTTCTTGGAATTCTTGTCTTTCTGATCCTGATTCTTTTCCTGGTCGTCCTTCTTCTGCTCATCCTTGTCCTTGGAATCCGAATCCTGCTTTTGCTGCTGCTGCTGTTGCTTTTTAAGCTCCTCCAGTCGCTCTTTCACCCAGCGGAGATTGTGCTGGGCATCGGCGTCCTGAGGGTTGAGTTTGAGGGCGGTTTCGTAGCTGTTGATGGACTGCTCCCACATCTTTTGGGTTTTGTCCGGTTCGCCTGCGTCCTCCCCGAGTCGGAATTGAGTATTGCCAAGATTGTAGTAAGCGCGTTGCTGAAGTTGGGGATCCTGAGTCGCCAACGCCGATCCAAAGTGTTCGGCGGCATCCTGAAGCTTCCCGGCTTGGAACGCCGCAGCCCCGGCATTGTAGCGCAGGGCCGCATCCTTGGGCTTCTTCTCGAGCAGGCTCTCATACTCGCTCAAGGCATCCTTAAATCGGCCGGCCTCGTAATCGCGGCGCGCACTGGAGGGGGAGGCGTAGGCGGTCATGGCGCACAGCAGCAGGACGCCCATCGTGGCGGAGGTTGCTAGCGGCGCGCGGGAGGTCGCGGGAGATGTGGCGGTTGATTCCCGTCGCCGGGCGGGTGGCTTGAAATCCAGGATGAACAACTCAGCGATTAGCAGCAGGCAGGCCGCAGCTAGAAACCATTGGAAACGTTCGAAGTAGCGCCGCATCAGCGTGGCTTGGAGGTCGCGCTTGGGCAGCGGTGCCAACCCTCGCTCGTAGAGCATCTCCATCCCTCCCGCTCCGGCCAGGTGCAAGTAAAACCCTTTACCAGCTTTGGCGATGTCCTGGAGCAGGCTCTCGTTCAGCCGCGACTTCACGGCATTGCCATTCTCGTCCTTGATAAAGTCGACCCGGCCCTTGGCGTCGCGCACCGGGATCAGTTCCCCGTTGGGACTCCCGAGCCCGATGGTAAAGACCACCAGTCCCTCTTTCGCGGCTTGAGCGGCTGCTTCGATGGCTTGGCCATCGTGATCTTCGCCATCGGTAAAGAGCACGAGTGCTCGGTGGTTTTCTTCGCCGGCCTCTTTGAAAGCGGTGCGCGCGGTTTGAATGGCCTCGGCCAGCGCGGTGCCCCCCTGGGGCAAGAGGCGGGTGTCGAGTGCCTCCAGATGTTGACGAAATGCGTTTTCATCCAGAGACATGGGCATTTGCAAGAACGCCGAGCCCGCGAAGGCTACCAATCCCATGCGATCCGATTTGGCGAGCTGCCGCAGATCTTGGGCCGCCAGCTTGGCTTTCTGGAGTCGGTTGGGGGGGACGTCCTCAGCCAGCATGCTTCGGGAGGTGTCGATGCCGATCACGATGTCGAGCCCGCGTTGTTTGACCTCTTGATAACCGAAACCCCACTGCGGCCGACTTAAAGCGATGAGCGTCAGGGCCACCGCCGAGCTCAGCAGGATGAGGCGCAGTTTTTGTCGGGGCTTGGAAACCCCGACCGTGAGGGCTGGTAGCAGTCGGGCTTGTATAAACTGAGTGATCAGTTTTTGGCGCTCCCGCCAGGTCCACCAAAGGAACCCAATCAGGAGCGGCATCACCAGTGCCATCGCCCATAGAATGTCCGGTCGCGCAAATTGCATGAGGAGCTCCGTCCGAGGCAACAAGATAGGAGGCGGGAGGCGTGGTTTCAATTCGGAAACGGACTTTTTGGGTCGGTGGGGCTTCTGGGGAGCTTCAGATTCCCTGATGATCGCGCTTGACCGTTCAGCGAAAGCACCTTAAACACGGAGTCGACGTTCGGGCTGTGGGAAATTCAACCACCTGTGGATATGTCATTAACGAAACGCGACCTTGTTACTCGGATCAGTTTAGAAACGGGTTTGGTTCAGCAGCAAGTGCTGGATGTGGTTCAAAAAACCCTCGACTACATCGCCCAATCGGTGGCGAAAGGTCAGAAAGTGGAGCTGCGCAACTTTGGTGTCTTTGAAGTGAAGATACGCAAGGCGCGAGTAGGGCGGAACCCAAACTCCCCCGAAAAAGACGTTCCCATTCCTCAGCGGGCGGTGGTGAAGTTCAAGCCCGGCAAGGAAATGCGCGACGAGGTGATCAAGCTGACTCCGGAGCAAGTTGCCGCGGCCAACCGCGAGGACGCTGCGTCTGGCGGGGAAGCTGAATCCGAGTCGCAGCCCGGTTGAGCTCATTCGCCACGTAAACTTTTTCGGGCGCTCTCGGGTGCACTGAGGGCGCCTTATTTTTTTCTGCCATGGAACGCTTGCCCGGTTTTCGAGATTTTTACCCCGAGCCTCTCCCCAGCAAAGACGTGTGGAGTGCGGACGCGCGTCGTTATCTGTTTGACCGCTGGGCCGCTGTCGCCCGTCGCTACGGATTTCGGGAATACGACGGTCCGCCGTTGGAGACGCTGGAGTTGTACACCGCGAAGAGCGGCGATGAGATCGTCGGCCAGCTGTACAACTTCACCGACAAGGGGGACCGACCGGTCGCGATGCGACCCGAGATGACGCCGACCCTGGCTCGGATGGTCGCCGCGCATCAGCGAAATTATCCCAAGCCGATCAAGTGGTTCTCCATTCCGCAACTGTTCCGCTATGAACGTCAGCAAAAGGGGCGTCTGCGTGAACACTTCCAGCTGAACGCGGATGTTTTTGGCGAGAAGGATCCAGCGGTTGACGCCGAGTTGATCTCGCTCCTGATCGACACGCTGCGGGCGGTGGGCCTGACGGCGGAAGATTTTGTGGTGCGTCTCAGCAGCCGGAACGCCTGGCAGGATTTCTTTGCGGCGGGCGGGGGAAAGCCGGAGAACGCGTACGCGTTTTTCCAAGTGATCGACAAGCTCGAGCGCGAGTCTGAGGCCGACAGCGCCGCCAAGCTCTCGGCCCTGGGCTTTTCCTTGGATCAGGTTCAGGAGTTCATCCGTGCGGCTGAGCCGACCGCCGAGCTGGCGGCGGTGCTTTCCAACTTGAACGCCCGCGGGTTGGGTGAGTTCGTGAAGATTGACTACAATGTCATTCGCGGGTTGGCCTACTACACCGGGCCGGTCTTCGAAGCCTTCGACCGGCAGGGCGAATTTCGCGCGATCGCTGGGGGCGGGCGCTATGATCATTTGGTGAAACTCATCAGCGGCGGCAAGGTTGACTTGCCCGCCTTGGGCTTTGGCATGGGCGACGTCGTGCTCATGGAGTTGCTGAAAGCCCGAGGCAAGCTCCCGGTTTTTTCGGCGGGCGTGGAAGTCTTTTGCTTAGTTCCCGACGAGGCTGCCCGGCCAGCTGCCTTGAAACTCGTGCAGGAGTTGCGCGATGCCGGGCGAACGGTGGAGTATTCACTCACTCCGGCCAAGCTCGACAAGCAGTTAAAGCGAGCGTTGGACATGAGCGCGCGTTGGACGGTGCAAGCCGATGGCGAAACCGAGGTCGTATTGCGAAATCTCGCGACTCGGGAAGAAGTCCGCGTTCCTAGGGCGGAAATCCGCGAACGGCTGGTGTAGGACGTTGGAGTGGCAGTCAGGAGGCTCCCTCTTAAACTTGTGCCTGTGAAGCCTAACAACGAAAAAGACCAGCGTGATGTGACAGCGGGACGGCCCGATCATCGTCCGGATCGTAACATCTGGGCGGGACTCACATACGATGACGCCACGGCGGCCAGAGCCTGGCTGATGGCATTGGGATTTGCACCCGGCCTCGTCATACCGGGCCCGGGGACAGACGAGATACATCATAGCGAGATGCTTTGGCCGGAAGGCGGGCGCGTGATGGTCTCCAGTCGAGGCACGCGCCCCGTTGCACTCGAGCCACCTCGCGGCAGCGGCGTGCTCTACGTCGTCACTACTGACCCAGACGTCGTGTACGCCAGGGCACTGGCCCTCGGTGCTCCGGTGGAGCGCGAACTGTGCGACCAGACCGATTATGTGTCGCGGGATTTTACCATTCGCGATGTTGAAGGCAATCGTTGGAGTTTTGGCACCTATTGTGGCTAGGACGGGCAGCCGTCGCCGTTCCTACGGTTCCTCGTCGCGCCTTCTACCCCTTCGGCTTTTTGGCCACGGCCTTGCGGACTCGATCGTGGTATTCTTCAGCAACCATGTAGCCGACGCATTTTGGGGAGCCGCATCGACAGGGATGTTCGCGGAACCCTTCCAGATCGAAGCCGTAGTTGAAGGTGACCTCTTCCTCTGGAGCGATGGGACGTATCGTGTGGATCCAGATGTGCCCCTCCTCATTCAAGGCTTCGCAATTGGGGTCGCAGCTGTGGTTGAGCAAACGGGCGGGGTTCCAATGCACATCCCCGTCCAGATCTGACTCGTCGTCGAGGGTGAAGATGTACTCGTTTTGGCGCAGGCACCTGCGGAGGGATTCAGCCTTGTCGATGCGTTCGCCAAGATACTCGATCAGGCGTGTTCCCGAAGGTATTGCAACTTTGGCGAAGGCTCCGGTTCCGTGGATGCCAGAGCTGCGGAAGGAGAGCTGAGGATGTTCGGGTACCGACGTCGATGCGCCAGGCAAGGGCATGGTGGCGGTTTCCCGGGGGCTGCGAATCGCCCAGCGAAGTTTAACGCAGCTGGCGCGGGGGTTCGCTCGGCGCTCCTCGGGCGTTGGCCGCACGACTTCCTGACTGATCTGAGAGTAGAGCCCGGCCTTCCAGCCTTGCTGGAACGCGTGCTTGACGCGTCGATCTTCTCCCGAGTGGAACGTGAGAATCACCACGCGTCCGCCATGGTTCAACACCTGAGGCAGGTGCCGCAGCAGGCCATCCAAGGCGGTAAACTCGCCGTTCACCTGGATGCGGAGCGCCTGAAACACTCGCTGGCAAGTCGACTTGAACTCGTCCTCGCCTAATCGACCGGGGAGCACATTCAAGGCGTTCTGCAGCGCGCGGGTCAGATCGAGAGTGGTTTCGATCGGACGTTGAGCGCGCAGCGTGGTCAGGCCGCGGGCGATCACTGCCGCCCGGGGTTCGTCGGCATTTTCCTGGAGTAACTCCGAGAGATCTTTCTCCGCGACGGATCGCAGGAAGGCGGCTGCGGATTGACCCTTTCCTGGGTTCATGCGCAGGTCCAGCGGGCCTTCGGTCTTGTACGAGAATCCGCGAGCAGGATCGTCGAGTTGCATGCTCGAAACGCCCAGGTCGGCGAGCAAAAAATCCACGCCTTCCAGCCCGCGGGCGGCCAGAACCTTGGGCAGCCCGGCAAAGTTTCCCGGCTGAACGATCAGACTGTCCCCGGGGTTGAGTTGCTGGCGGAGCCGCGCCTCCGTCCGCTGGAGTTCGAGCGGGTCTACATCAAATGCCAGGAGCTTCCCCTTGGGCTGGCAGCGGTTCCACAGCTCGGTCGCGTGACCGCCGTAACCCAGAGTGCAGTCGACTCCGACCTCGCCGGGCTGGGGCTTCAGAATGTCGAGAACTTCGGTCAGCATCACCGGGCGATGCATACCGGCGGGCGTCTTCCCAGAATCCAGGACTTTTCGGACGGTTTCAGGATAGAGGTCAGGCCGATGCTCCTTGTATTTCTGATCGAAGCGGCGTGGGTTCCTGCCGGAGTAGCGAGGGCGGCGTTGGTGCTTCGGGGGGACGGTGGCTGGATCGGGGATCGGAGCAGGGGTGCTGGACGGCGCGTCGGACATGGGAATCAGAGTTTGGCGATTTTTGCCAAGGTCGCGGTGGTTGACTTGCCGGCCACGAATGGGATGAGCACAATCCTGCCCCCGGCCGACTCCACCGCGCGCCGTTCCTCCTGATTCAAGGTTTCGAGCGTGTAATCTCCGCCTTTGACATAAATGTCTGGTTGCGCGGCGCTCAGGAAACGTGTGGCGGTGGCCTCGGGAAAGATGAACACCGCGTCGACGCTGGCCAGGGCGGCCAAAACCAAGGCACGGTCGGTTTCTTCGTTCACCGGTCGCTGGGGGCCCTTGAGCTGGCGAACGGCCTGATCTCCGTTGACCCCGATCAACAGGGCGTCGCCCTGGTTACGGGCGGACTCGAGGTAGGTGACATGGCCGAGGTGAAGCAGGTCAAAACACCCATTTGTGACCACGAGGCGACGGTCGGCAGCACGCTGGGCTTGGCGCCAATCCCGCAGCTGATCCGCTGAAAGGAGCTTTGTCCGGAAATTCATGCGCGCTAGCATGTGGAGGGCGGGCTTCTGGATCAAGTTATGAAGTGACTTTCGCGGGCTTGTGTTTTGGGAACTGGTTCCTAAAGTGTTCACATGAGCAACGATGTGGTCTCGGTCGAAATCCGGGAGCTGTTTCAGACCCCGAATGGCTGTGCCATCTTTTTGGGCAATGCCGAGAAGGTGTTCGTGATTCAAGTGGAGCAGATGATGGGGCAGGTGATTGCGATGTTCATGCGCGGCACTGCCAAGGATCGTCCGTTGACCCATGACTTGATGCTGAGCGTCTTGAAGGGGTTCAACATTAATGTGGAGCGGGTGGTCATCAATGAGTTGAAGAACTCGACTTATTTTGCCCGGCTTATTTTGCAGGAGACCAACGAGTTGGGGCGAAAGCTGGTCGAGATCGACGCCCGGCCGAGCGATTGTCTGGCTTTGGTGGCCGCGATGAAGCGGCCTCTTTTCGTTTCCGCAGCCCTGTTCGCCCAGCTGGATGACATGACGGAAATGCTTCAGCGGATCAAGGAGAACGGTGGGGAGATGGAAGGCGAGGGGGAGTAACGATCGTGGCCAGTGGTGCTTCCAAGCCGGTCTGCCTGATCCACGGCGAAGATGACTTCGCGGTCAAAGCCCGTGCCCGTGCACTGTTCGATCAGTGGTCCCAGGAGTTGGGCGGCATGGATCACGAGATGATCGAGGGGCAGGTCTCCAACGGCGGGGAGATGCTGCGATCCTTGGGCAAGTTGCGGGAAGCGCTCCACACTCTTCCCTTCTTCGGGGGAGGCAAAGTCATCTGGTGGCAGAATTGTTCCTTTCTAGGAGATGATCGCACGTCCACCTCCGGGACCGTAACCGAGGCCCTCTCCGAGTTGGCCGCGGAGCTTGCCAAGTTCGAGTGGGGCAGCGTTCGGCTTATCGTCAGCGCGGGCAAGGTGGACAAGCGCCGCAGCTTTTACAAAACCTTGGACAAGCTCGGCACGGTAGAGGTTTTCGCCTCTTGGTCGGACGACGACAATTGGGTGGCGAGGGCGGAGGCCGCAGCAGCTCAGGCCCTGCGCGAGCGGAGACAGGAGATTTTTCCCGAAGCCTTGGCGGCATTGGTCACGTCGGTCGGCCCGCAGCCTCGCCAGCTGATGTCCGAGGTGGAGAAGCTGAGCCTTTATGTCGGGGATCGACGCCAAATCACCGAGTCGGACGTCGATGCCATCGTCACCCGTAACAAGCAGGCTCGAGCCTTTGCCTTGAGCGAGGCATTTGGAGAGCGCAACCTCGCTAAAGCCTTGCGCTGTTTGGACGAGGAGATGTGGGAGATGCAATTCGACAAGGACAAAAGCGAGTTTGGACTCCTCATGGGGCTCATCAGCAAGGTGCGATCCATGATTGGAGTCAGCGAACTGCTGCGTCTCAAGTGGCTCAAGCCCGAGCAAGACTGGCGTCGCTATCCCTCTCAGCTGCAACGTATCCCGCCGGAAAAACTCCCAAGCGAGAAGCGGTTTAACCCGGCCGCGCTGCACCCCTATGTGCTTCACAAGACTATTTCTCATTGCCGTCAATATACTGCGGCTGAGTTGGTTAGGGCGATGGAGTCTCTCCTGGCTTGCAACCGGAGCCTGATATTCAGCAGCCTGGAGGCGCGGCTGGTGCTCCAGCAGACCTTAGTACATATTCTGAGTGGGAGCGCCTCCGGAGGCACGGCCCGTGGTCGTGCTGCCGTCTGAAATAACCCGACACCATGAGTGAATCTAGCGCCAGTTTGTCTTATACGCTCGAGGGCGGAGTGGCCTGGATTAAGGTCACGGGTCGCGCCAACTGCGTCATCGGGGCTGAGTTCCTTTCCTTAGTTCAAGAGCTGAGGGCGAAGGAGATTCAGCAGTTCGCGTTGGATCTTCGCGAATGTGTCGTCATGGACAGCTCATTCCTGGGGACTCTCGCCGGGTTGGAGCAGGAGTTTGGTTTGGGCAATCTTCAAGCCGGAACCCATGTGATCGAGCTGTTGGGTGCCAATGTCCGGGTGGCGGAGCTCATTCGCAACCTGGGCCTCGATGAATATTTCCGGCTCAAGCCCCAGCATTCGGGGTATCCAGAGCAGTGGATCCCGGTGCCTCCCTCCGCGAGTCGGACCTCCCGCCTGGAGTGCTCGAAAGTCAGTTTGGAAGCCCACGAAGTCATCGTTCGCCTGAATCCTGCCAACGAGGCAAAATTCCGGGATGTTGTGAACTTCCTCAAGGAAGACATCAAACGGCTGGAAGGCGGCGGCGAGGGTTCCTAGAATCCAAAACTTTCCCCCTACGGCTGTGGTCATTGTCTGTCCCACCAAGCGGCATCGCTGCGCGATGCGCTCTCTTTCAGGGATCGGTTCCGGGGATGTTCGCTCACCCGGTTAATCTCTTTGAACCCTGCGGGTTCTCGGCGCGGCGGCGGATCTGGGAACTCATGAGAAGGTGGGATCAGCGAAATCCGTGGTTCACCCGTTGCTCTCCCTCCCTGCGTTCTCCCCGTCTCTGCGGTGTGAGTCCGCTCGGGCTTGGTTTCCCCCTCATTCCTGCGCTTGCGTTCGCGGGGACGATTCCTACACTCCCGCCGCGCATGATTAGTTTAGGTTCCCTGAATCCGCAGCAACGTGAGGCCGTTTTGACCACGGAGGGGCCTGTCCTGATCTTGGCGGGCGCTGGCACGGGCAAGACCCGGGTGATCACTCATCGGATCGCCTACATGGTCTCCGAAGGCATTCAGCGCAGCAACATTCTGGCGGTGACGTTTACCAACAAGGCCGCTCGTGAGATGCAGGAGCGCGTCACGGAGCTGCTTCCCAAACAACCCAAGCAGCCGCGAAAGGCTAAAGGCGAAGAGGGTCCGCCTCCGGATCGTCCCACAATCTGCACCTTCCATTCACTCTGTGTCCGGATTTTGCGTCAGCATATCGAGCGGCTCGGCTACAAGAAGGGTTTTGTCATCTTCGATCAATCCGACCAGCTCGGCGCCGTCAAAAAGATTCTGAGTCACATCTCGGCGAAGGGCGAGAAGACCGATCCGGGGGCTGTCCTGGCGATGCTGAGCCGTTTTCGCAACGGCGGCTCTCAATCCCGAGGGTTCGAGGACGCCAGCGTGGTTGCGTTGGCGGAGCATGTTCGTAAGAAGTACGAATCGGCCTTGCGCGCGGCCAACGCGGTCGACTTTGATGATTTGATCCTGCTCACTCTGCGGCTCTTCGCGGAGCATCCGGCAGCCCTGGAAGCTTGTCGGGAGAAATATCGCTACGTCATGGTGGATGAGTACCAGGACACCAATGCCGCCCAGTTCCAGCTGATTCAGTATCTGGCGGGGGAACATCAAAACCTTTGTGTGGTGGGCGACGATGATCAAAGCATCTACGGGTGGCGTGGCGCCGAGACCGCCAATCTGCTCGAGTTGGAGAAGTATTTCCCGCAGGTCAAAGTCATCAAGCTGGAGCAGAACTACCGTTCCACCAATACGATTCTCAGCGCGGCTAACGCCGTGATCCGCAACAATGCCCGCCGCCGCCCCAAGAGCCTGTGGTCGCAGAAGGGGCAGGGGACGCTGATCCAGCTGCAGACCTTCGAAAGCGACGAGGAGGAGGCGCGCTGCGTGGTGGAGCAGATCGAGTACAATCGCATCGGCAGCCGGATTTCCTGGGGGGAGCAAGCCATTCTTTTTCGAACCAACCAGCAGTCCCGCTCACTGGAGACCGCGTTGCGCAAAGGTGGTGTCCGATATCACCTGATCGGCGGGCAGAGCTATTTCGACCGGCGTGAAGTGCGGGATTTTTTGGCGTTTCTCAAGATGTTGGTCAACCCGCATGACGACATCAGTCTCTTGCGGATTGCCAACGTCCCGCCCCGGGGGCTCAGCGACGTCACCATGGAGCGGTTGCTCTCGGCCAGCCAGGAGCGATCCTGCTCGGTCTTTGCCGCGATGCGCCACACCGACGTGCAGGCGGCGACCTTGAAGCGGACGTTGGAGTCGGTGCTCAGCTTTGTGGAGCTGATCGAACGTCATGCGGCCAAGCTGGACAGCGAGGAGCCCGTGCTGCTGCAGAGCTGGATCGAGGCGTTCCTGGAGGAGATTGGCTATTACGAGGATCTGCGGAAGTCCGAGAAGAACCAGGACATCGCCGACAATCGCGTGCGCAATCTCAAGGAACTCACCGCCAGCTTGGACCGGAACGAGTCTCCCAGCGCGGCCCCGCGTCGACGGCTGGAAGATTTTTTGGATGAGATCACCCTGGACGGCGAGCGAGCCGCGGACAAGGAAGCCGGCGACGAGGTCACGCTCATTACGATGCACAGCTGCAAGGGGTTGGAGTTTCCCCATGTGTTCATCGTGGGCATGGAAGACGGCTTGCTTCCCCACACCCGTTCCAAGTCGGAGGGGACCTTGGATGAAGAGCGGCGTCTTTTCTATGTGGCGATCACGCGCGCCCAGGAAACGTTGAGCATGAGCCACTGCGCGGGCCGGAAGCGTTACGGTCAGGTTTTGCCCTGTCATCCTTCGCCCTTTCTCAAAGAGCTGCCCAGTGAACTGGTTGAGTGGTCAACGGCCAGTGCGAAGAAGCCGGTGGCCGCCGGTGGGGCGACCGATTTCTTTGCGGCACTCCGTGCGGTAACCGAGGGGTCCTAGCAGCCTGTCGCGACGCTTCCGAAGAGATGACTCAGCAGCTTTGGGCTCCCCGGCCGGACTCACGTTTGGCGGGGACAAGTCCGACCGGGCTAGTCAACGGTTTTTTTATCGTCCTGTCACATTTTCTTCCTGACATCCCAGGCTTCGGGCTTAGCATTCTCCTCGGCCCGAGGGAATAAGTTGGGGTCCTTGTCGTATCGCTGTTGGGCTTGGGACGTTCGTGCGTGTTGGACGCTGGTTTCAGACCGAACTTTGGATGCGACTATGAGCGGCCGTTCTTCGGATGGCGTGCAGCCGGATGTCAATCTGGCCAGGGCTCTGGATTCCCAGATGCCTCACTATCGCATACCCGGCTCGGCTGGTCCGCTGCTGCCGTCGGCTTCCGAGGCATCCGCTTCGCTTCCGCTTGGTCGGGAGCTCGATTCCTCCCATTCCTTCGCTCTGGAGATTCAAAACCGGGAACTGCGCGAAGCCCAGCGTTCCTTGGAGCGGGCCAGGACGAGATACTTCGAGTTCTTTGACTCCTCACCGATCGCCTACTTTGTGTTCGATGAGCGCCATCATCTCGAGGAGCTCAATGCTGTGGCGGGGGAACTCCTGGGTGGGGGGCCTACGAAATGGCGGCACCGCCCATTTTTCCCGCTCTTGGTCGAGGCGGATCGCCAGCGGTTTCATCATCACCTGCAGCGGGTGCTTCGCGAACGGCTGAGTGAGGAGATCGAGTTGAAGCTGGTTGGCCCAGACTCCAAGGTTCAGCGGATTCGGCTGCTCAGCCAGTACGTTCGCCCGGAGCCGGCGGAACGTCCGGTCAGCCTTTCGGCGGCCGTGCTGATTCCGGATGCGCTCGCCTGGATTCATGAGCCCGGGCCGCGCGAGGTGCTTTGGGGCAAACATCTGACCCACTCCGCAACTCCGGCCGCGGTGGCGGCGCTGCAGGGCGGATGGTTGTTCAGCAATCCCGCGTTCAGATCTTGCGTTGAGTACTCCGAGGAGGAGCTGGAGTCTCGCGGGTGGATTGCTCTCACTCATCTCGAGGACCGGGAGCGCGAAGTGGTGCTCTATAATCGGCTGCTCTCCGGTGAGACCGACTCCTACCAACTCGATAAGCGATTGCTGCAAAAATGCGGCACACTGATCTGGGTCAGAGCCTCTGTGAGCTGCACTCGAACCAAGGATGGCCGTCCTGATCTCCTGTTTTACACACTGCAGCGTTTGGCCCCTCCGGTGGCGGTGGAGCCTTTAATAGGTTCGGCCCCCGGTCGAGTCGCGGACGGAGCTGGCGGTCCCGTCGATCTGCAGGAGTTGCTCAGTGAAGGACGGGCGCAGTTTGCCGATCCGACTGCTCCTTGCCGTTTACGTTGGGTCCTGGCTCCTGGACTGCCCAAACTGCTGGTCCAGCGGCGCCAGATGCTGGGAGTGCTTCATCATCTGATCCGCAATGCGCGGGAGGCGATTGGCTCCGGGCCGGGACGTATCACGGTGAGCACCGGGCGCCAGTACGTGGAACCCGACTTGTTTGAGCAGGGCCTGCCGGGTACGGTGGGTTGTTCGGGCGAGTGCATTTTTCTCGAAGTGTCCGATGAAGGCTGCGGTATGTCCGCCGAAGTTCAATCGCAAGCCTGCCAGCCCTATTTCTCCCGTAAGCCGGGGCACGCAGGCATGGGGTTGACGACGGTTGCCGCGGTCATGCGTGAGCATCGAGGTGGACTCCGGATCCAGAGCCAGCAGGGTAAGGGCACCTCCGTAAAACTGCTTTTTCCGGAGACTTTGAGCCAGCAGGAGATGGCCGTGGACAAGGCGTCTGATTTCCCGAGCACGACCTTGGATGGGCGTTCTGCCGCGGGTCAAGGTCGAGTGTTGTTGGTCGACGATGAGTCCGGAGTTCGTGAAATCACCGCCCGGATGATCGAGGCGTTGGGTTTTGAGGTGGAGGAGGCCGCGGGTGGTGCCGAGGGACTTTCGCTCTATCTTCGCCAGCCGGATCGTTTCTCCATCGTGGTGGCGGATATCACCATGCCGGGTATGGATGGGTTGCAATTGTTTGATGAGTTGCGGGCGCGGCGGGGCGACTTGCCGTTTGTTCTGATGAGCGGGTTTTGCGAGGCGAGCGCCATGTCTCATCGGGAGGAAGGACTGGCGGAGCGGGGACCCGCGGTTTTCCTGCAAAAGCCCTTTACGTTTCATCGCCTGCAGGAGGTGCTCCAGTTGGTTCAGACTGGGCTGTCCTCGTCCTGGCCCTGATTCTTGCCCTTCTTCCACTTCCTGAGGCCGATTCCGACTCCCAAGGCGATGAGGACGAGGCCGTACTCCACAGGACGAACCCACCCGGGATGCCCAAAGGGGTCGGGGTGGTCCGCTCCTAAATTCATCCAGGTGATATAGCTGAGACTCACCGATGCCAGTGCCGTGATTCCGGCCCAGGATGGGATCAGGGCGACCCAGGGCAGTAGCCAGACCAGGTACCAGGGCTGCACCACGGCCGACCAGGTGAAAAACCAACCGAAGACCCAGTCGCCCCGTAGGCTCTTTGAAGCCGCGAGGGGTGAGGTTCGCCACCAGAAGTAGGCGAGTGGGATCAGAATGGCGCTGGCCGCCAGGAGCGGCGCTTGAGTGGGGCCGAAACATAGACTGAGCAACGCGAATCCCCCCGAATTGAACTCCCACTCTTGGGCGAACACCGCCAGGCCCTTCCAGTCGGCCCAGCTACCCTGGGCCCAAAACGGGAGATAGGCGACGATCCAGGCGGCTGCTGCAGCAAACCACGCACGGCGCGGCTGGCCTTTCAAGAGGAAGGGAGCGATGATGGCTCCGGTGATCTTCGTGCTAACGGCGAGCCCGAGCAGGATTCCCGTTCGAACTGAGGCGCCGCTTTTTCGGCTGTCGTACGCCGCGATCACGAACAGTGCTCCCAGCACATCAGGATGAGCCGTGAAGGCGGTCTCCTGGATCAGAAGCGGGCACCAGCTGTAAAGCAGCAGTGCTTGCAGGCCACCCAACCGGAAGACGAACAACCCCGCGAGCAAGTCCGCGACGAGCAGGAGGCCTTTCCAGGGCCATAGCTCTCCTGGACTCAAAACGTAGGCTGTTCCGAAGAGATATTGCAGCACCGGAGCGTAGATGGTGGGCAGATGCGGATAGTTAACCCGACTCAAAATCGCCTCGAATTTGGGTTCCAACTCCGAATCGTCGAAGTGATCCTGAGGGCTGGTGTCGTAGGGGTTGCCCTGGAGTGCCAACTGCCGTCCATCCCAGAGGTATCGGTAAAAGTCATCTTCTAGGATCGGGTTCGCTGCAAATCCGATCGCACGGAAGATCAGTGCCCACAAGAGGATAGGTACGATGGCCTGAGCGAGGCGACCTTGGGCCAGCACTGCCACGGCCAGCCCTAACGCGCCCCAGCAGAGCCCGAGGATCAGGAAGTATGCGCTCAGCGGCAGGGGATGTCCCGGCTGGTTTAACCAGCTGAGCACGCCATATCCTAAGGCACTTACGAATCCGAGTCCATGCAACCGGGCCATGACCTCGATCCTAGAGCTTGCCGAAGTTGCTTCCCAAGCCGATTTGATATTTTTGTGCGGGAGATCACCTGAAAATGGGTGCCACCCTCACAAAGTGCCCCTTGATTGCGATACTTCCTTGACCCTACCCGGCCGGCGCTTAGCATCCGCCGCGGTCTGAACTGATTCATGAAAGCCATTTTAGCCCTCGAAGACGGTAGCGTCTATCACGGCAGCGGGTTTGGTGCGCCCGTTTCGTCGTGTGGTGAAGTTTGTTTTAACACCTCGATGACGGGTTATCAGGAAATTCTCACCGACCCGTCCTATAAAGGTCAGATTGTCACCATGACCTATCCCTTGATAGGGAACTATGGGATCAATACGGTCGACGTGGAGTCCTGGCAGCCACACGTCTCTGGTTTCGTCATTCGTGAGCTATCACCGATCGTCAGCAACTGGCGCTCGGATCTCTCACTCGGCGATTACCTCCTGAAGCACGGGGTGCCCGGGATCCAAGGCATTGACACGCGCAGTTTGGTAAAGAAGCTCCGGGTGCGTGGAGCCATGAAGGGCTTTATTTCTACCGAGGGAGTTGGGGCCGAGGAGGCCGTGGATCGCGCCCGGGCTTGGACGGGGTTGGTGGGGGTGGATTACGTCAAAGAGGTAACCCATCCGAGCGCCTTTGCTTGGGATGAGAAAGACGTCGATAGCGCGGCCTTCAAGCTCGTTCAGACCCATGCCAGCTCTCAGGAAGCTCGCGCCAGTCGGGCGAAGATGCCCGCGGCCGATATTCCCATTGTGGCTTTTGATTTTGGTATTAAGTACAATATATTAAGGCGTTTACGTCAGTTTGGTTTCCGAGTGCAGGTGCTACCCGCCACCGCCACTGCCGCCGATGCTTTGAAGTATAAACCCGCTGGTGTGTTTCTTTCGAACGGACCCGGGGACCCGAGTGCGCTGGGCTATGCGGTGCAGGCGACGAGCGACCTCGTCAAGACCGGCATCCCGATTTTCGGGATCTGCTTGGGAAACCAGATTCTTGGGCAAGCCTTTGGTGGCAAAACCTTCAAGATGAAGTTTGGACATCGGGGTGGAAACCAACCCGTGAAGGATTTGGAAACAGGGAAAGTAGAGATCACGTCTCAAAACCACGGCTTTGCGGTGGATCCGGCATCACTTCCCTCGGACGTCGCGATCAATCGCATTAACTTGAACGACCAGACGGTTGAGGGACTGCGACATCGCACGAAGCCGGTATTCTCGGTGCAGTACCATCCTGAGGCGTCTCCCGGACCTCATGATTCTACACCTTTGTTCGGGGAGTTTAGGCAATTGATCGAGAAGCGTGGTTGAGGGACGTGACTGTCCTGGTTGTCTCAGGTCTAACCTGAAGGAATCCGTCATGCGCAAATCAGAGTCCGTTTCTGTTAAACGGTTGACTCTAAGCGTTTGCGCCACATAATCGGCATCACATCCTAGCTATGGCGAGGCTCGTCCTTTTAAGCGAAGGCTACACAGGCCGTTCGTATGAACTCAAAGTGGAACAAACCACTGTAGGTCGTACTGCGGATAACTCTATCGAGATCCCGGACGGTTCCGTGTCCAGTCATCACGGGGAATTCGTGCTGAAGGGGCCAGATGTCGTTTTCCGAGATTTGGGCTCGACCAACGGCAGCTATCTCGGCGCGGATAAGATCACTGAGATCACGCTGAAGCACGGTCAGGTCATCCGTCTCGGTCAGATCGAGATGCGTTTTGAGGCCGCCGAGACTCAGCCCGCCAAGGCGCCTTCCAAGCCGACAGCGAACACCGCCGTGATCCCCGCTGGCATCAATCGCGATCAGCTTTCGACGGCTGGAGTGGGGGGAGCCGTCAAAGCCACGGATTTCAAGAAGAAGAGCAACAACTCCACCATGTTCTTCTTGATCGGCATCGGTATCGTTGCCTTGATCCTCATCGCCATTTTGGTGATGCTAGCGACTCAGTAGACCCATTCACGCGATGGTGCCCCCGGGTTAGCCCTCGGCGAGCCACTGAGCCACGTCCACGGCAGAATACGTGATCAGAATGTCGGCTCCTGCGCGTCTCATGCCGGTCAGGATCTCCAGAGTCATTCGACGTTCGTCGATCCAACCCCTCGCCGCTGCGGCTTTGATCATGGAGAATTCTCCGCTGACGGCATAGGCGGCGGTCGGATAGCCAAAGGTGCTCTTAATTCTTTGGATCACATCCAGATACGCCAAAGCGGGTTTGACCATCACAATGTCCGCTCCTTCCTGGATATCCAAGGAGACCTCGCGGATCGCCTCATCACTGTTTCCCGGCTCCATCTGATAGCTGCGACGGTCGCCGAAATGGGGTGTTGATTCGGCCGCTTCGCGGAATGGCCCATAGAAGGCCGATGCGAACTTGGCGGCGTAGGACATGATTGGGATCTCTTGAAAACCGCCCCGGTCCAAGGCGGAGCGAATGGCGCCAATCCTCCCGTCCATCATATCACTCGGGGCTATCAGATCCGATCCTGCGTCCGCGTGACTGACCGCGGTACGAGCCAGGAGTTCCAGGGTCGGATCATTGATCACTTCCGGTCCTCGTCGTCCTTGCTTCACGATGCCACAGTGCCCGTGGCTCATGTATTCGCACAAACAGACGTCGGTGACGACAAGTAGGTCGGGGAGCTCTTTCTTGAGGGTTCGAATGGCCTGTTGCACGATGCCTTGGGCGGCGTAGGCGCCTTTTGCCTGAGGATCCTTTTTAGCCGGGATTCCGAACAGGATGACTCCTGGGACTCCGGCTTTGAACGCGGCCTCGGCATCGCGGACCGCCTGGTCGATCGACAGTTGAAAAACTCCCGGCATGGAACCGACGGCGCGTCGCTCGTTTTTTCCCGGTCGAATGAAGAGTGGCAGGATGAGCTGGTCGGCATGAAGACGCGATTCGACGGTCATCCGGCGAAGCGACGGCACCCCCCGCACCCGGCGAGGGCGGTAGCTTGGAAAATGACCCGCAGCGTGAACGTTCATGTGACGACGCTAGAGCAGCTCCCCGTCGCAGAGCAAGGCCGGCCGTGGGTTGGTGGGGCATCGGGGGGTGTGATTATTTCCTGGTGAGATTCAAATCCTGCTCAGGGCGGGGTGGTAGGGAGAGACTCTGTCGAGCCCACAACGGCCCCAAGTTACGTTGCGCACCGAGGGCCACCCCGATGAGGGCCTCTCAACGTAGATTGTCCCTGAGCGCTTTTCGCCGTGGCTCCTTCATCTGTTCTCAATCCTGGGCATTCATGGGCTCGAGCGGAGTCTCTCCCTACCTCGATGACGTTTTCCCTTCCAAGGCTCAGTTGGAAATACTCAAACCCGTGACCCCCCGTTGCTTCAGCTTCCCGCTTTCCGTTTTGGCGCGGTCGCGTACACTCAGCTCATGGACAAGACACGATCCTTCGGCCTTCCATTGCTGGCCGGCGCGGTGCTGGGTTTCCTGGCGGCGCTCGGCACCGTCTTTTTTCTTGTGGGGTGGGATGGCTTTCGGGGCAAGCAGTCTCTGGCTCCCACTCGGATGATGCTCACCAAGATTCAAACCCTGAGCGAACTGGTCACCGTCAAGTATCTGGTCGAGAAGGTGGTCAAACTGGAAGCGGAGCCGTCAGTGCTGGGGCGTGATCGTATCGTGCTGCTGACCCACGCCGTCGTGAAGGCGGGGGTGGACCTTTCGAATCTCAAACCCGAGGACGTGGAGGTCTCTGGAACCAAACTCACTCTGACTCTGCCGCCGGCGCGGATTACGGATTGCTACCTCGACGAGAAGAAGACCGAGGTGTGGGAGCACACCACTGCATTCTGGCGAACCTTCGATGCGAAGTTGGAGCAGAACGCCCGCCGCCAAGCCTTGGATGAAATTCGTTTAGCTGCGGGAGAGCAGGGCATTCAAAAAGAGGCGATCGAAAGGGCTCAGTTCCAACTGACCGCGTTCCTCCGGTCTTTGGGGTACACGGAGGTAGAGATCAAGTCTCAGTGAGCGGCGAGGGCAGAGCCGCTCTACTTTTTCGCGGCGTTGATTTTAGCGAGCAAGTCGTCCCGCTGAGAGCTGTCGACGCTGGTCGGCACCGCGGCCTCGGTGTGATCGTGATGGCCGTTGCGCTGGTAAACGGACTTCGCCCCGGAGATCTCTTTGTTGACCGCCGCCTTCGCCTCGGCCAGATGCCCTTTGCCAATGGAGGAGCCGTTGAAGGCCAGCACTTGGTTCCCTGCCAGATAGCGCTCGGGCTTCTTTCCGAAGTTGTAGGCAAAGTTCTTCCAGTTATCCCCGCTCTGGTAGTTGGTCCCGAGAGCCCCGCTGGGATCGTAACCGCAGTGAACCATGCAATTTTCACAGCGCGGATCGCGAGCGACACCATCGACCACCCCATACTTCTCCCAGTTGACCTTCGTCAGCATCTCCTGATAGCCGGCGTAGTGTCCGTCGGTCATGAGATAGCAGGGGGCCTTCCAGCCGCGGACGTTATAGGTCGGGATGGCCCACGCGGTGCAGGTCAGCTCGCGCTTCCCGGCCAGGAACTCCTGATAGACCGGGGTTCCGAAGATCGTGAACATTTCGCCCCAGCGCTTGATGTCCTTAAATTTTTGACGCGTGAGGTCGCGGGTGAGGAAGAAGTCCTTCGGATCCCGGGCCAGGCGCTTGGCCATGTCCTTTTTGGCGGCGTCGTAATCGTAGCCCGGCGAGATGGTGTGGCCATCCACTCCCAGCCAGCTGAGATACTTGAACATCTCCTCCAGCTCCTGAACCTCGGTTTCTTTGTAAACCGTGGTGTTGGTGGCGACTTGATAACCGAGAATTTTGGCCATCTTCATCGCGGCGACGCATTCCTTGAACACGCCTTCACGCTCGACGATCAGATCGTGGGTGTATTCCAGACCGTCAACATGAACGTTCCAATACAGCCATTGAGTCGGCTTGATCACCACCTTCTTGCGGGCGGCATCATCGGCGTTGCGGATGGTATCCGCCTCCTTCTCGCTGACCAATTGCTCGGCAACCAGCTGCTGGAGCTTGGCTTCCATCCCGGCGTCAAAGTGGGCCGCCATGTAATCGCGCATCTTCTTGCGCATGAACATGCCGTTGGTGCAAATGTAGATAATCCGGCCTTGTGCACGCAGCCCCGCGACGAGTTCTTCGATCTTCGGATAGATCAGGGGTTCCCCGCCGCAGATCGACACCATGGGAGCTTCGCACTCCGCTGCCGCCCCGAGGCACTGCTCCAGCGGGACCATGTCCTTCAGGCTGGTTGAGTATTCCCGGATGCGCCCACAGCCGGTGCAGGTGAGGTTGCAGGTATGGAGCGGCTCTAACTGAAGAACCATCGCGAACTTTGGGGTTCGCTTAACCTTATGTTTAATGATGTGCTTGGCAATCTTGAGCGTCAGAGCTAAAGGAAATCGCATAGATCCTTATTGGGCGGCGACAAAGCCGTTGGAGTCAGCGGATGGAGCGGGGTCTCGTGAATCGTTCAGCGGGTTGACAGGTGCGGTCTGACCCAGCCCCGGAAGTAAAAAGGTGGCAGGTGAGACGCTCCGTGAGCCTTGGAAACCGCCGCATCCTGTAACCATCCAGGCCACGACGAGCACCAGCATCCCAGGGAAAAGCTGTTTGTTTCGTTTCACAGGGTTACTATAGTTTGGAACTAGGTCATGGCAACACAGAACTCGGAGCTTCAACGGTCAGGAAGGACCCTGGTTTTAGGGGTCCTCGGCCTGCTTTTGTGCCTCGGTGGACTCCTGATCCCAGCCGCGACCCTGGAGCAGGCCGAACAGCGTTGGCTCAAGGCCAAAGCCGCTCTGGAGGCCAAGCCGGATGATGTCGAGCTGAATTGGCGCTTTGCGGCCGCCTGCTTCAACCGGGCAGAGTTCTCTCAGCAATCCAGTGAAAGAGCCCGACTCGCCGAGCAGGGCATCGCCGCAGCCCGGGAAAGCATCCGGCGAGATTCCAACTCGGTTCAAGGCCGTTACTACCTGGCGGTGAACCTCGGACAGCTTGCTCGGACGCGCACGCTCAGCGCGCTGGGAATCGTTTCCGAGATGGAGAAGCAGTTTCTAGCTGCCATCGCGATTGACCCAAAATTCCGCCATGCCGCCCCGGTTCGTTCCTTGGGCATGCTCTACCAGGATGCCCCGGGGTGGCCAGCCAGCGTCGGCAGTCGATCCAAAGCTCGGGCTCAGCTGCAAAAGGCGGTCGAGCTCGTTCCGGATTACCCGGAGAACTGGCTGACGCTTATGGAAGCCGAGCTGAAATGGGGGGAGAGGAAGAAGGTGCAAACCCGCTTGGCCGGGATCGAAGCCAAACTTGAACAGGCGAAGTCAGCCTGGATTGCCGAGGAAGGGGAGGCGAGTTGGAAGGCTCTGCTCGAGCGGGTCGACAAGGTTCGTGCGCAGGCTGCGGCATCCTCGCCACCTGCTCAGGGAAGCGCCAAACGATAGAATCGGTTTCGCGCCAACGCGACAATGGCCTGTGGCGAGCGGGCCTTGGATTCCGTGGTCCAGGGGCCGTCGATGGATGCGGCGCTCTGGAGCACAAACCCCACTTGCCGCCAGACCAGCCATCGGTCTCCTTCCCAGTTCACCCATCTCAAGGTGGGACGGGGAGCGGCGTGTTGCCCCACCAGTTCCAGATCAAAGCTCAGGTCGCTGGAGTTGGTCTGGGATTGATGCACTTCTGCCGCGATGACATTCACCCCGGGTAGCAACCCGGCCGCCGCCACGTTAGTCGGATAGTAAGTGGTTTCCGAGGAGGCATTGCCCGCCGCAGTATCTTCATATTGGACCGTCCCCGGCCTCATGTTGCTGCGAAATACTTCAGTCCCGTTGAGGTACACTACACCCCCATCGTCGCGCAGCAAACCGATGGACAGGGACGTCAGATGCTGCGGTTGGTCCACATTGAAGGTGCGTCGAAAGTAATAGCCGGTGAAGTGGCTCTCAGCCGGGCCGATGGCCACAATCGTTCCCTCGTCACCATCCCCAAATCCCAACTCGGCGCGACCGGAGGCCCACTCGCTATCGGCATAGTTCAAAGCTCGCCAGTTGCCAGCGGGTTCCGATCCTCGGTCCCAATATCGCCACGTCGACCTTTTGCCAATGAAGGTGGTGGTGAAGGGCGCGCTCGGCTCGAGGGGTGAATAGAAAGCCCGAAGCCGGCCGGTGATCGAGGCGCCGGAGGCCTGATCGAGCTTGAGCACATAGAATCCAGCCTCACCCGGGGTGGCAGCTTCGATAGGGGGGATTCGGTGGATGGTCCTTCCCGGCTCGAAGTTTAGCTCTCCCGAGCGGATTAGCGCTCCGGAGGAATGCTCCACCCGGTAGGTGACCGTGACGGTCTGAGTGTGAAAGCGGCTCAGCCCCACGGGAACGCCGTTGGTCCAATCCGCTTCAGTGACCTCCGGTTCCCGGAGCGCGAACCCTACCCCGACAGGTCGGGTGGCTAGCGCGCCGAGGAATCGCGCCAGTGATGGTCCATCCGCAGAAGAATCCCAGGCCGCGTTCCGCGGGAAGAGAGGATCGGCCGACGTGAGTCGATTTCCCTGGATATCCATCTGGTCCAACTCGTTGGTCCAGGCTCCTGGTGTCCAGGTCTGGCCCCAAATATCGCGAAAATTATGGAGCAGAATCGAGTTGGTGATCCGCAAGAAGCCAGCGTAGGTCCAGTCGTAGTTGTCGCCGAAACGAGCGCCGGTCAAGTTTCCGAGGCTGAGCAGTTCCCCGGCCTGGACCGTCGGCTTTCCGAAGCCGGCTTCGATGCCCTGACCGCAGTTCATCACCACGGTGTGCCCGACGTTGACCTTGCGTCCGTTGTCCCCCGACCAGGCCATGCCCTCGTGAAAGTTGGATTCGATCCACGAGTTGCTCACCGTCATCGAGCCGAGCCCTCCCGTGCCGGCATCCAGCGCATCGTCCTTGGCCCAGCCGATCAGGGAGTTGAGAATGAAATGGTCTCCGGTGGTGAAGTAAATGGCGTCGTTGTCGTCGTCGGCGAAAATACCGTCGTCCTGAGGAAACTCGATCAGCGCGCTGTTCATGAGCTTCACCGATCCGCCGCTATATTCCCCGCCAGTCAGGCAGCGCTGGATCAGGGAGTGATTCAAAGTGAGAAAGGCGTTTTTTCCATGCCCTGCTTGACCGAAGTTATCGATGAGAAAGCACTCGGTCAGGGTCACGGCGGCCCCGTTTTCCACGAGGAGGAGAGCCTGCTCCTTGCGGTGAACATTGTAACCGGTGTTTTCCGTAAACCACTTCGGATTCGCTCCACTCCCCGTCAGGATCGTTCCACGCAGGTTTCCCAGGGAGCTGTTGGTGCGGAAGAACATTCCGCCCCATGGTGCTGAGCGGCGTTCAGGAGTGAAGAGAACGGGGTTCGCCAGCGTTCCCGAAACGGTGAGCGATCCGGTCACGTCCACGTTAACTCCCGGCGCGAGCTTCAGAATGCTGCCGGCCCCGACGTGCAACTCGGCTGCCGCTGGGATGATCAAGTGATTGGTGATCTCGAGCCGGGAGTTCTCCGGCCACTCGACCCGTCCGGCGAGGGTTCCACCGATGGGCGTCCAGGTTGTCGAAGATTCGCGAGTCACGGTGAACGATTGAGCCAATCCGGCGATGGACGTCTGCCAGGTGAAAGTGCCTGGCCCCTGAGTGTCTGGGATGAGGGTGGATCCATAGCCCCGGCGGATCTGCAGCGATCCAGCCGCAGGCGCGTCCCAGATCACCAGACCGTTCACTCGGACCGGCTCGCCTTCAGTGTTTTGAATCAGGGCAATCAGCGGTAGATCTAGGGTCACCGGCAGGGATCGCGGGCCAATGAGCAGCAGTTGTGAGCCCTCAAATTCGGCGGGCGCTGATTGGATGAGCGGCAGAGGAACCCAGGGCCGGAGGCCGACTTCAGAACCGCCGCGCTGACTCGAGCGAACGATGAATTGAATCAAGCGATCGGAGGTTTCACCTGAGGTGAGCTGGGTCCGGCGGATGCTCAGATCGTAGTAATCGGCGGCGCAGGAGATAAAGCGATCTGTTGGAATCGGGTGGCCGTTGAGCCGACATTCGTAGCCAAACCCAGCCTCGGACCGTACCCGGAAGCTGGCTGCATCCACCGCCACTTCCCGATGGCTGATTCCATCCACCACGATCTCGGCCTTGGTTTCCAGGGAAAGGCGGAGAGAGAGTACCAACAACAGGCTCAGAGCACAGGGGCGCATGTCCCCATTCTATACACCAGGTTGAAGGCCGATGCAATTATCGGTTCCCGGACTCAGGGCTTCGCTTGCCGCAAGGTAGCTTCCACGGGATGGACATAGTCCTGCCAGAGGGCTTCTAATTTTGCTGCATCGGGGGCTCCATCGAACACCACGAAACGGTAGCGAGCCGCATAGGGCTGCTCGGGACTGATTCGGAAAGCCCCCTCCTGTGGAGGTGCGTAGCAAAAGAAGGGCTCATCAGGATGGATGCGCATGGGCTGAGGCGCGCGAAAATTCTGTGGATGGCAGAGCACTGCGATTCCGGCCAGACGGCCATCGACCCATCCGCTCATCGCGCACCAGTTGGCTTTGGTAGCGTGGCCTTTGACGCGGTTGGTCTCACCGTTCGAAGTCAGAAAAAAGGCCCTGGTTGCGCCTTGCCATTGCTCCGAGCCTCGCAGTCCCATGCCGCCGTAATGATACTCGGGCAGCTCCAGTGGGCTTCCGGTTGCGCAGGTTTGCTCTTGGATCAGATCGAAGATGAAGTGGCCTGCTTTCTTGCCTCCCAAGGCGTAGAGGCGGCCTTCCCAGTTTTCCTCCAAGGCGGTTCGTCGCGGGGTTATGGTGAGATCTTGGTGGCGGTGACGCGCGCGAAACCCAGCCTGCACCGGACCATCCCAGGATCCGTCCAGGCTGAGTGGGATCACGGTTCCTTTGCCCTCTCCCATGTTCCAGAAATCAGGCTGGCGTCCTTCAAAAATCGTTTTGGTCCACGCCGACCAGATCCCGTGGTGATGCACGTGGTTCGTGGGGTAATCATCGGTGACCAGGGTGCCTGAGGGAGTGAACACGGGATGCAGGTATCCGCCGCGCCGAAAGATGGGCTTGATGTCCGGTCGGGGCAGGGGGCTGAGTCCTTGCTGAAACTGGAAGGCGGGCTGGCCATCGAGGCGGTAAAGCAGCGCATTCCCGATGAATTCCAGGGTGCAGCCCCGTGGTTTTTCTGAAGCCTTCCGTTTGAGATCCACCACATACCGGCGACTGCTCCCCGCGGGTAGGTTGTCTACGATGAACCATCCCCGTCCCTGGCGATCGATCTGAAAGGGGATTCGTTTGCCGTTCTCGGGCTTAATCCAACTCGCTCCGGCCAGTTCGGGAGGGCAGGCGACCACTGCGACCGTTTGCGAGCGGGCCTGCGCACCCGCTTGGACCTCGATCACCCAGGTGGGAACCGCTTCCTTCGCGGTTGCTGAGAGCGTCAGGAGTAGGGAGCTAAGCAGACTGGGTAGAGTGAGTCGCGTGCGCATGATGGGCTGGTATGACAAAATGACGGCTTCGGAGCGAGGCGAAAAATGGGCTGGGGAATCGTCCGACACGGACGACGCCACAATTGTAGCGTGGGCCGCCTCAGCCGTCCTCCCCACACTACGTTGCGGGCCAGCGCAGTTCGACGCCGCGTTGCTCCAGGCGTGCTTGAAAATCGCGCAGCAGCGCAGGCTTCTCGCGGACGGCGTGAACGGGCTCTCGGCGATCCAAGGCAAAAGCCGCCAGTGCCCCAGCCGCCTCTCCAATGTTCCACTCCACCGGATGCAGCCGATAGCAGCCGTTCGTGATGTGGGTGGCACCCAGATTTTTGCAGGCAGGGAGCAGGTTCTTAACGCGGATCGGGAGCAGCGCACCGAGAGGAATTTGGAAGGGCAGCGATGGTACATCGATGTAGTTGACCCCTTGGGTGCTGGGATGCAGGTCGATGTTGTAATGTCCGATGCCCACCGTGTCGTGATAGTCTTTGGCCTTCACCGCGGTTTCGGATGCGCCGGTCAACTGCGCTCGCGCCTGACGGCCGCAATCCGTTTCGGCCACGGTGTAGACGGCGCGAATCCTTCGAGACTCCCGAATGTAGGGGTATTTAGCCAAACCATCCTCGGTGCCCATCAGATCGCCTCGGAGCCGCAATCCTGGCCAACCGGTTCCTCCATCAACCCGTGGAACTTCTGTTTGGAGCCAATAAAGCAACGACAGGCTGAGTTGCTTGGCCCGGCGCACATGCCGGGTTGCTTCTCCGTCGCTAACCCCCACCAGGTTGCCCAGCCAATAGTCATTCTGCGGCCAGTTGATCAGGGAGATATCTCCGGGATAGGCCCCGGGCTTGAACTGAGACTGCCTGGCAATTCGGCGGTACCGCCAGAGGTTTAGCAGATCACCAGTGGTTTCGGAGATCGGACTGAACCCTACCGTGCGGGGCTGGAGTGTCACCGGATGGGAATAGGTGAGACTGAGCAACGGGCCGGGCCAGGGCGGGGTGAGCTGGGGTAGATAACTCCGCCAAAACGGGTATTCGCGAGGTTTTTCGATCCGGTGATCTGCGCCGCTGACATGGTCGACGGCGAAGCAGACCGTGAACGCCTGCTGGTTGGCTGGTTGAGCAATCTCGGGAGCATGGAGTTCACCGTGCGCGCGGCGCGCCTCCGCTCCGGTAACGAATTCCACACGAGCCAACGGGAGCAAGTCTCCCAGCTCCGTGGCATCGATGAAGTAGGGCGCCCGAACCGACACCGTGCCGCCCGAGCGCTGGCTTCGGAGGGTAACACCTAGCACGGAGTCGCCCTGCGTCTCCGCGGCGATGGCATGATGTTCGAGCAGAATCACGAGTTGACGGCTGGCTTGGTAGGGCGCCAGCAGAGATTCCAAAACAGCCAGCGCGACCTTGGGCTCGTGGCACAATCGGGACACGTTTCCGTCGCCCGGATTGAGGTGAGCGCGAGATGCTACCTCGGGGAGGAGTGGGAAATGACGGCGGTAGTAATCGCGGATTCCATTCCGCAGCGAACGGTAGGTGCGTGTGCACCCATGGGTTTCAATCCAGCGGTTTTCATCGGGAGGCACTCCCTGCTGGGTGAGTTGGCCGCCGATCCAATCGGTTTCCTCGGTCAGGATTACGTGTTTTCCCGCTTCAAGCGCTGCTAGCGCTGCCGCGCATCCTCCCAGGCCTCCCCCCACGATCAGAATATCTGCTGTCATCTCCCGACGGCCGCGCTCCCGCGCTGCCGCTTCAAACAGTGACCTTGCGGAGACGGGGCTCGCCAGAACGCCGAGGCCCACACCTAGGCCAGCCGTTCCGAGTGATCGTATGAAGTTTCTCCGGCCGAGGGTGGAGGCTCGCGGGGTTCTCAAGGAGATCTTAGCTGACATAACGGTAAATGGCTTTGGCGTTCCGGTTGAAGATCGTAAAAATGCGTGTGAGTGTCGATGATGCCATGCCTCTGACGAACCCCGGTCGTCTGGCATCCCGTGAGCGCGCCCGCGGCGAGTGTGGAGCCGGAGATAACGAACTGTCGGCGGTTGAGTGGCAGGGAGAGCCTTGATGGGATCGTCTTCATCGGTGTGGCGATTGAAGGGGAGCCTATCCATGCCACCCGGGTGTGGCAATCACGACGAACGATCGTTGCCACCTCGGCTCTCCACGACGCAACCTCGTTCTGTTCGTGGACCCAGGGCCCATCACGGCTCGACGGAGTCTCTCCCTACCTTTTTTTGCCCAACCCCTCAGCTAAGCCACTTTGGTCACTCGATACTCGGATCGCGTTCCGGCTATCTCGATCTGGAGCTTTTCGCCCTGCTTTTTCCCGACCAACTGCTGGCCTAGCGGAGACTGCGGGGTTATCACCAAAACTTCCTTCTTATCATGCTCCACTTCCGTACCCCCAGCGCGCGGGCCGATGAAATAGTGGCTGGTGCCTTGTTTGGAAAGGACCTCCACATAGGCTCCCAAATCGATGGGATCTTCGGGCGAGAAATCTCGAAGCGCCATCTTCTGGAACTGTTCGATGGCCAACTCAACCTCCGCGACCTGACGCGACTGCCCTCGGGCTAGATAGGCGGCCTCGAGTCCCCGAGTATCATATTTGTTATCAGCACGACTTTGCTCGTGCGTCGCTTCTGCATGCGACGCACGAGCTGCTGAAGCATAGAGCTCCAGCTCTTCAGAGAGCCGTGCGATGACCTTCTTGATCAATACGCCTTTTTTCACGCGATTCGACAGGTTCCAGGATCGGAGCTCGCGGACGGTTGCTTACTTGTCGTGGTCGGCATGCGCCCCGGCGGTCGGCAGGGGAGCCTCCGGATGCGCTTGCAGGTAGGCGTCCACATCACGAGTCACGACCAGCCGACCCCACATCAGCTGGAAATGCCCCGGGAAGGTGCACACATATTCCAATTCACCTTCCTCATTGGGCACCGTGAGGCTGAGGGTGACGCGCTGGCCCGCATCCAGCATTTTGGTGGCGGCCAGGATGTCTGGGGTGTTGGGAGTGTAGGCGCGGCCGCGTCCATCGAGCTCATCCGGTTTCATGAGGGCGGCGGCGTTTCCGATTTTCTCGCGAGTACCCGGACGTACGATCACCAGGTTGTGCGGCATGAAGTCGGCATTCTCGAAAATGATCTCGATCGCCTTTCCAGGCTCCACCACCAAACGAGGCGTATCGTAGCGCATTTGCTCGCGAACGGTGCGAATGACGAAAACCGGTACTCGAAGGGTCTTCAGCTCGCGGCGAAGCTCAGTAGCTTTGTCGGGAGGAAGCAGGCCGCCGAGATCGCTGGCGAACTGGACGGTCTCGATGAAGTCCTGGGCGGTGCGGCTTCCTGACGGAATGCTCTTAGCCCACGCCACCAGGGAGACGGCGGCTTCACCCGCACGAGCCTTGGGCCAGGCGGCGCGAGGCAATACTCGCATGCCTTGGGCCGCGGCTGTGACCTGCTCGCGTCGATCGATCAGGTCGGCGAGCGCGGTAAAGACCGCTTCGGGCTCGTGGTTCATGCTGACGCTGGCCCGGATGGCGGCGCGACGCAGGCTGCCGATGGTGTCCTGGCCCGCCTTGATTTTGGCGCTCTCGGCGGGGGCAGGGTTCCCGGCTTGCTTGAAGATTTCCCGATGGTCCGCATCGAAGAGCGTCAAGGTGAAGCCTTCCAAACGCTGCCCGAGTTGGCCCTCAGTCCGGTTCCAGACTACGACGGAATCCACTGGGCGGCCGCTACCAAGGTCCAGCTCCCACCAGGGATTGTTTTCGTTCTCCTGACTGTGGGTTTGCGTTCCGCTGGAGAAGGATCCGTCGGTGCGCCCATCGATGGCTTTGCCCGCGTCGCCGCCATTCGAGGTGGACGACTGTTTGGCCTTGCCCTCGGGGGCGATGTTCTTGCCGTCGCTAAACACCTGCACCTCCGCGAGAGTGAGCGTGCCTCGGCGGGGAAGCTCGATCCTAACATATCGCGCGTTCGCCTTGGCGTTGGCTGCCTCCGCCTGGAACTGGGCTGGCAGGTCTCCCAAGAGAGGCCTAACTCGGTTGTAGGCTCGGGCCCGAAAGTCGGAATCCGTGAGGGCTGGAATGCTGTTGAGCAGGTCTGACAGGACCGCCGGGGACTTGGAGGCTTCCGTCCACACGCGGTCGAAGCTGTTGTCGGCCAGAGCCAAGGCGCTCCAGGCAGCGGACCGGAGGTCGGGGGATGCCGCGCTGGTGGCCAGCTTGGCGATTCGGTCCCGCGCCGGCGCCAGTTCCTCCGCGAGCTGGAATGGGAACAGCCGGGCGAGGCTGGCGGCGGCGGCTTCAGTGGATCCCTTGGAGTCGACCAGGGTCAGGAGTTGGTTGACGCGGTTGTTCTTGCGCGCCTTGGCCAACGAGTCGAGGGCCACGTTGCGATCCGAGTCCTGAATGCCGGGACGGATCAATATGGCTTCCAAAACTCCCGGGGTCTTGGGGAGCTTCAGCAGTTCAGCGGTGTTGACGCTGTTGATGAGGTGATTGATGCCCGCCGGATTGTCGGCGGCGAGGGGTTGTCCGGCGGCGATGGCTTTCCGCCAATACGGCTCGAGTTGCCGGAGCGTCTCCTTGAGCGTGTAGTCCAGGTAGTAGTCCGTCGGCTGCTTTAGAATGGTGAGCGCGACTTCGGCCGCCTCGGCACTCCGATAGAAGCTGGCCGCTCGAACTGCCTCTAAGCGAACGCGCGGATGGGCATCATTGGCTAGCGTTTTGAAGAGTGCCAGCGCGTCGGGAACCCGATCTCGCCAGTAGCAAAGAACGCGGGCCGCCGCTGCCCGGGCTCTGGGTTCAGGCGAGGACAGCATGCGCTTCAGGAAATCAGCATCAACAACATTGTGCCATTGGTGAACCCAAAGAGCTTCCATCATCTGGTGCTCGTAGTTCGGGTCCTGCTTGTCGAGGCTCGCGGCCCATTTCTTGGTGGCGGCCACCACTTGGGCCGTGTTGCGTTCGCCCAGTTCGATCTTGGCCAGCTCGCGGGTCTGGTTTTCCGGTTCCTTGAGCAGGGCCAACAGCTTCTCGATGGGCTCCCCGTCGATCTTGGCCGGCTTCAAAAGCGGGCGACCTTCGTAGGTGATGCGGTAGAGTCGTCCATGGCCGCGATCGCGGTTCGGATCGCGCAAATGATGCTGCATGTGCCCGATGATCGGATTGTGCCAGTCCGCGAAATAGATGGCTCCATCCGGCCCTGTGCTGATGGCGATCGGACGGAAATTCGGGTCACTCGAGGAGATCAGATGTTCCAAGGTCTCACCTTTAATCCCCGAGCCTTCGTCGGTGACTTTGACTCGATAGATTCCTTGGAACGAGATGACATTGATATTCAGGAAATTCCCCATGAACTCCTCCGGAAAGTGCCGGCTGGTCAGGATTCCGGTGGCCGGGCACGGGCGGGAAGGGCGGTTCCAGAACTCCCTCATCCCGCCGTGTTTGTTGGGGTAATCAATATGCCCGCTGAAGGCCGCGCCGAAGTAGTTGGCATTGCCGGTCGCGTCGGTGATGATGTCATTGCCCCAGGCATCGAACACCCGGCCATGGGGATTGGCGAAACCATAGGCAACGTAGGTTTCAAACTTGCCGGTTCGCGGCTCGAACCGATAGATGGCTCCGTCGTTGTTCCGCAAAGGACCTCGTTCGGTTTCTACCTGCGTGCGATGGAAAACGCCATCGCTGAGGTAGATCGCGCCACCGGGATCGAGGCAAACCGCGTTGGCGGTATGATGTGAATCAGCCGAGTCCAGACCCATCAGCACTCGTTCCTTCCAGTCGCCTTTGCCGTCGCCGTCTGTGTCGCGGACGAACCACAGGTCGGGCGCTTGCACCACCAACACGCCGTCCTTGTAGAATTGGAACCCAGTCGCGGCGTTAAGATCGTCGAGGAAGTGCGTGCACTTGTCGGCTTTGCCATCGCCATCGACATCTTCGAAAATGAGGAGGCTGTCGCCAACCTTGCTGTCAGGAGTGCGGCCGGGATAGTTCGGCCAGACGGAGACCCAGAGGCGTCCCTTGGTGTCCCAAGCCATCTGCACCGGATTGATCAACTCCGGGAACTTATCCTCCGCTGCGAAGAGGTTGATCTTGGTGCCGGAGTGCAGGGTCATCTTGGAAATGGCTTCCTCACCGTTCAAGAAAACGTGGGTGCCATCCGGATTGGGACCCGGCTTGTTGGAGAGCACTTTGGTGGTGGGGGGCAGATTGGAGTCCTCCACAGTCAGGTCGCCTCCCTTGGCGACGGCCCAGACCCGCTTGTCGCGGTTGGCGGTAAGCACATCGCGCTGGCTCATCTCTTCCTGCATGACTTTGTAGTTCGTGATCTTCGGGCCTCCTTTGCCGCTTTCGAAGCTCAGCTGGGATCGGCCACCGTAGACATTGTAGCCGTCGATGGTGCGGTACCGCGCATGCCACTGCGCGTTCTTTTCGTTGATCGCCTCGCGGAGTTTCTCGAAGTTTCCGGCGGGTGCCGGTTCGCCAAAGAGTTCGCTGAAGATGATCGGAGCGAGCTGTTTATCCCCCGTTTCTTTCAGGTGCAGCCCGTTGACGGTGAGGGACTGACCCTGGCGAGCAGCCGCGGCGAATAGCTGCTGGGAAGGATTGAACAGGTTCACGAACTGGACGCCATTGGCGCGCGCGACATCCGCCATCGCGGCGGTGTAATCCTTTAGGCTGTCGTTGATGCGAGCCGGATCCGGGAAGTTGGGGTCCTGATGCCTCTCGGCGGCGATGGGGGAGAAGAGCACAATTCGCGGGGCCCCTTTGCCTGAATAGTTCTTAGTGGCGGTTTCCTTCAGGAATTTATCCAAGTCGGCCTTGTACTTTTCCAGACCCTCGTAACCCTTGAATGACTCGTTGAACCCGAAAAAGGCGAAGATGACGTCGGTTTCGGTCTTTTTCAGCCAATCCTCTGGTGTTCCGAAGTTTTCGGAGCGGTGACGGAGGGTGATTTCATCCCCGGCGACCGCAAGGTTTCGAAAGATGAGGTTGTGAGCGGGGTGCTTGGCGACGATGAGGGTCTCCAGCCACCCGCTGTGCTGAAAACGGTCGGCCAACGTGTTGCCCACGAGGCTGACGTGGTCTCCCGACTTGAGTTCCAGTCGGACGGCGGGTTGCGCTGTGGCCATCAGGTTGGCGAGCACCCAGGTGGCGGCAATTAACAGAGTTCGCATGTGCATTTGAGTCTTAAGGCGATGATGCTAGGAAAAATGGACTTGGGAAGGGAAGGAATTGTTCAAGTAGATTGGTGGGGCCTGATCTTGCCACCGTCTATTTCTTTCGCAAGTATGTCTTTATTCCCTACGCGGGTAGGTGTTCCTTCCCGGATTGGGCACTATTCTCTTGAGCATGTATCGAACACTCTGCCGCTTTAGCGCTGGGCTCACCGGGTGGCGAGGCCCCAAGATCGGCTGCTTCCTGGGCGCCTTGCTCCTGCTGTCGCTGTGTTCCTGCGGCCCGCGGTCGGGTCCCTCGAAGGCCAGTAGCGCAGAAGCCCCGTTGCCATCAAAACCGGTCCGGACGGCAGTGGCCGAGTTGCGTCCCATGGAACGGAGCGTCCAAGTTTCGGGCTCATTTTACGCACGCGAGAAGAGCACGCTGAGCGTGAAGGTGGCCGGACGATTGGAGTTCATCGCCGTGGACATCGGAAGTGTGGTTCGCAAAGGAGACAAGCTGGCGCAGGTCGATCTGACCGATTATGAGCTTCGGGTCAAGCAGGCCGAGGCCGTTTTGTCCCAGGCTCGGGCTGCCATCGGGCTCCCTTTGAGCGGTGAGGATGACGCGGTGGAGGTCGAAGCGTCGGGCGCAGTGAGAGAAGCCAAAGCCTTGCTCGATGAGGCCTTTAAGAATCGTGCCCGGGTGCGTCAGCTGGTTCTGGAGAAGCTGGCCCCCCAAACCGATCTCGATGCCACGGAGGCTGCCCATGCGGTGGCGGTCAGTCGCTACCAGGAAGCGGTCGAGTCCGTGCGCGCTCGCCAAGCCTTGGTTGTGCAGCGGCGGGCCGAGCTGAATATCGCCCGCAAGCAGCTTTCCGACTCCACGACCCGCGCCCCGTTCGATGGTGTGGTCCAGGAACGGCTGGCCAGTCCGGGCGAGTTTGTTCAGGGGGGCGCCCCGCTCCTCGTGATCGCGGCGGTGAACCCGCTGCGGCTGCGTTTGGAGGTCCCCGAATTGGAATCCACCGAGATCCGACCAGGACAGATCGTTCGAGTTCGAGTGGGACGTGCACGAGCGGTGTACCAGACCGAGATCGCTCGGGTGAGCCCGATTCTAACCGACTCCAATCGGATGTTGTTGGTGGAGGCCGATGTTGCGACGGACCCAGCGTTGCGGCCCGGGCTGTTCGCCGAAGCGGAGATTGTGATCCGAAAGGATGACCCCGGCCTGTGCGTTCCAGAGTCGGCTATCACCAGCTTTGTCGGCTTGGATAAGGTGTTCCTGCTCAAGGAAGGGAAGGCGGTGGAGCGAGGTGTGACCACCGGGCGACGCGCGGAGCCTTGGGTGGAGATCGTCGACGGTCTGGCGGCGGGTGACCGTGTGATTCTGAATCCGGGCAAGCTGCGGTCCCAACAGCCGGTTCACGAGGAGCTCAATGCAACGGCTCGCTGAGATTTGCCTGCGTCGTCCCGTCTTCGCGTCGATGCTGATCCTTTCGCTGGTGGTGGTGGGATCGGTGGGCTATTGGCATTTGGGCGTGGATCGATCACCGTCGGTCGATCTTCCCACCGTCAACGTCCGCACGACGCTGCCGGGCGCCTCTCCCGCCGAGGTGGAGGCCCAGGTCTCTCAGCGCATCGAGGAGGCCGTCAACACGATCGAGGGCATCAAGGAGCTGAGGTCGATCTCAGGCATGGGATCGTCCTTCATCATCGTCACGTTCGAGCTCAATCGCAACATCGAGGCGGCGGCGCAGGACGTGCGTGAGCGCGTCGCGACCGTAGTGCGGGATCTGCCGCGAGAGGCGGATCCGCCGATCATCTCCAAGCTGGACAACGATCAGACGCCCATTCTGAGCATCGCCCTGTCGGGGGATCGTTCCCCCCGCGAACTCACTGAACTGGCTGACAAGGTTGTGAAGGTTCAGCTCGAACGATCGGCCGGGGTCGGGGAGGTGGAAATCGTCGGAGGCGTGGAGCGGGCGATCAGTATCTGGGTCGATGCCGATCGCCTGGCGGCCTACCAGATTCCCATCACGGCGGTGCGCGATGCCATCGTCAGCCAGAATGCCGAATCCCCCGGCGGGAACGTAACTTCCGGCTTGCGTGAGCGAACCTTGCGCACCCTCGGAAAGGTGAGCGATCCGGCCAAGTTCAACGATCTCGTGGTCGCGACGGTCAACGGAACCCCGATTCGCATCAAAGATGTCGGACGTGCCGAGGATGGCACCAAGGAAATGCGTAAACTCGCTCGCTTGAACGGCGTTCCCGCCGTGACTCTGGACGTGAAGCGGCAATCTGGAGCCAACACCGTCGACGTCATATCAGGGGTGAAGTCGAAATTTGCGTCGATTGAAGGAGAGCTGCCTCCCGATGTGAAGCTCGAGGTCATCCGTGATCAGTCGAATTACATTCTCGAGGCGCAGCGTGAGATTCAGGTCCACCTGGTCGCCGGTAGTCTGCTGGCCTGTCTGGTAGTTCTGATGTTCATGAAGGATTGGCGGGCAACCGTAATCGCCGGGGTGGCTATCCCTACCTCCGTGATCGCCACATTCGGCATGATGTGGGCCTTGGGCTTTACCCTCAACAGCGTGACGATGCTCGCTTTGGTGCTCATGGTGGGCATCGTGATCGACGATGCCATCGTGGTGCTGGAGAATATCTTTCGCTTCGTGGAGGAAAAGAAGATGGACTCCTGGGAGGCGGCACGGGCGGCTACTGAGGAGATCGGTCTGGCGGTGCTCGCCACGACGTTGAGTCTGGTCGTGATCTTTGTGCCGGTGTCGTTCATGTCCAGCATCTCGGGTCGGTTCCTCTATCAGTTCGGGATCACGGCGGCAGTGGCGGTTCTGGTAAGTTTGCTGGTATCGTTCACCCTGACTCCGGTCATGAGCGCCCGTTTGTTTCGTCGCTCGCGCCGCGGCGGGGCAGATGGTCCTCGATCCAGATCCGGGATCTATGGCTATGTGGATCGTGGGTATGAGCGACTCCTTCGCTTTTCGTTGGGCCATCGGGTCCTGGTCTTGGGAGTCTCCGGCGTGCTCATGCTTTCCAGCGTGCCGCTGTATTCGCTGATCCGGCAGGAGTACGTTCCGTCTAACGCGGACGAAGGTGAGATCGATTTGAATGTACGGGCGCCGGAGGGGCTTAGCTTGGCGGCGATGGATGAACTCACCCGGGTGGTCGAGTCGGAGCTTCGCGATCTCCCGGGTGTGGATACGGTCCTCGCCTCGGTGGGCAGCGGGTTGGGCGGGCTGAACCAGGTTCGTGCCTTTATCAAGCTCAAGCCCCACTCGGAACGGCTGTTCTCCTTTGGGCGCCTGGCCTATGAGCTTTCCCGGGGCAGGCCCCTGGCAGCCTTTCGGGATACCATCACGCAGCAGAGTGTGGTTAAGCAGATTCGGCAGCGCCTGTCCCGGTACCCGGCGCTCCGTCCCAGCATCCGGCCGTCGCAATCGTTCAACCTGGGAGGCAGCGGCGCCGAAATCGATTTTTCCCTGCTCGGACCCGATTTGAAGACCTTAGGCGACTATGCGGAGAGGCTGCGGAAGCTGGCTCCCGACATCGGGGTTGTCGATGCGGATATCACCCTGAAGCTCGATTCGCCGGAAACACGAGTGGCGATTGATCGGGCTCGCGCTGCGGACCTGGGCGTGGCCGTGGCGGATGTGGCGACGGCGCTTCGGTTGATGGTGGGTGGGGACCCGCGTGTCTCCCGCTTCCGGGACGAGGCGGTCAACGATGACTACGATGTGCAGTTGCGCTTGACGGACACCGATCGTAAAGACGAGGCCACCATTGCGCGTCTCTATGTTCCAGCCAAGAACGGTGCGCTCGTGCGGTTGGACAATCTCGTGGAGATCACTGCGGGGCAGGGGGCCTCGCGCATCGATCGGTTGGATCGTCAGCGGCAGGTGAGCCTGCGAGGATCGGTGGCTCCGGGCTATGGTTTGGCCGACCGTATTGAGGCACTCCGGGACGCTGCGGCCAAGCTGGAGATGCCAGCGGGATATTCCACGCGCGTCGTCGGTCGAGGCCGGGAACTGGAGACCACTTTTCGCGAATTCCTCTGGGCGTTTCTCCTGTCGGTTCTCTTCATGTATATGATTCTGGCCTCCCAGTATGAGAGTCTTTTGGATCCGCTGATCATCTTGCTCTCGCTGCCGCTGACGGTGCCTTTTGCCCTCTTCACTCTCTGGGCGGCGCAAGGCACGCTCAATTTATATTCCGCGCTGGGACTACTAGTGCTTTTTGGTGTGGTTAAGAAGAACGCCATTCTCCAGGTGGATCATATGAATCATCTGCGGCGCTCAGGATTGGAGCCGATGGTGGCCATCGTACAGGCCAACCGGGATCGCTTGCGCCCCATCCTGATGACGACCCTGACCTTCGTGGTGGGGATGCTTCCTCTGGCGATCGGCAACGGCCCGGGTGCCGAGGAGCGACGCGCGACCGCTCTGGTGATTATCGGAGGGCAGAGCCTCTCGCTCTTGCTGACGCTGTTGGTCACGCCGGTGGCCTATTCGTTGCTGACTGCCCGTCGAAGCATTTCGATACCCCGCTCGCCTGGGGCTGTGGCTCCGGAAGGTGGGGCCGCCTGGTCGGGCGCGGGCCATTAAATCACATGCAGATCCCTATGCTCACCCGAATCGCGATCGTGTGGATGTTCGGCCTGGTCATCTTGAGCACGGCGTCGGCTGCCGATGGGCGTGTTGCTTGGTGGGCCACTACCGAAGCGCTCACTCACAAGCTCACCCCTCAGCCAGATCTATCCGCGCTTGCGACGGCCGCCGCAGCCGATGCTCCTTCGGCTGACGTGAAAGTGGATGCCACGATCGTTTTCCAGACCATGCTTGGGATGGGGGCCTCTTTGGAGGCTACGACCTGCTCGAACCTCTGGAGAATGCTACCGGAGGATCGGGAACTGCTGATGACCCAGCTGGTGGATCCGGCCTCGGGAATCGGGATGAACTTGATGCGCGTCTGCATCGGATCGTCAGATTTTACCGGCGATCCTTGGTACACGTACAACGATCTGGATCCCGGTGTGACGGACACCGGCCTTCGACGCTTCAGCATTCGCAAGGACAAGGCCTATGTCCTTCCCATGCTGCGTCTGGCGCTGCGCAAGAATCCCAAGCTGTTATTCTTTGCCTCGCCGTGGAGCCCGCCAGGGTGGATGAAGACCAGCGGATCTGTGATCGGGGGATCACTGCTGCCGAAGTATTATTCGGTCTATGCCGACTACTTTGTCCGGTTCGTGAGGTCCTATCAGGCTGAGGGAGTTCCGATTTATGCGGTCACGGTTCAGAACGAGCCTGGAGTCGATCGTCAAAAGGAGAAGGATCCCAAATGGTTTTATCCCTCGTGTCACTGGACCGGCGAGCAGGAGCGTGATTTCATTCGGGACCATTTGGGGCCCGCCTTCCGCCGGGCTGGCTTAAAGACGAAGATCTGGTGCTACGATCACAACTACAACCTGGTTGCCCAGGGGGATGATGCCGGCTTGCCTCATCCGCGAACGATTCTATCGGATCCCCGGGCCGCCGCGTTTGTCGACGGGGTGGCCTTCCATGGTTATGTTGGAGAGCCCGGAGGGATGACGGCCTTTCACCAGGAGTTTCCCCGGAAGCCCATTCATTTCACCGAAGGATCCGTCTTTGGCTTCGACGGTGCTGGGCAGCTGCTCGATCGGCTGCGAAACTGGGCCTCAAGCTACAACGCCTGGGTGGTGATGCTGGACGATCAGGGAAAGCCAAACAACGGCCCGTTTCCGGCAACGCATGCAATTGTAAAGCTGAACTCCAAAACCCTCCAACCGGAGCGGCTGTTGGAATACTATGTCTACGGTCAGTTCATGAGGTTTGTTCAGCGCGGAGCGGTTCGGATCGAGAGCACCTCCGCGCGTGCGGATCTCAAGCACGTGGCTTTTCGAAATCCGGATGGGAAGCTCGTGTTGGTGGTGGTGCATTGTGGGACGCAGGAATCGACCGTCAGGGTGGGGGCAGGTGCTCAGGCCTTCTCACCTCAGGTCTTGGGCAAATCCATCAACACCTTCGTTTGGACCCCGTGATAAGGGGGGGCTCGCTTCTTCGGATGTCTTTCTGAATCCACCGTCGAGAACCCTGCGGGTTCGGGGCCCCGTACAGCTTTTCTGGACCCGACGGAGTCGGAAACTTGTCTTGGTGCGGATTCAACATTACTCGGAACCAATCCCTCGCGGACCTCGCGCGACATTCCACTCTTTTTTCTAGCACCAGGCCCGCTTCTCGGATACATCACGTTCCTTCCGAGGGGGAGGCAACAGCCGCATGTGTGTTCGGTGCTCTGTCTTTTCCGCGGAGATTTCATCAAGGAGAAGCTATGCAGCGAAAAGAAGCGTTGATCGCGTTGAACATGATCGAGCATGTGGGGCCGGTTCGGCTCCGTCATCTGCTTAACCACTTTGGAGAACCCCAAGCCATCCTCGCGGCACAGGAAGATCAGCTGCTGCGAGTTCACGGCATCGGGGCGGATACGGCTGAGGCGATTGCCCGCTGGCAGGATCATGTGGATCTGACTCGCGAGCTGAAGCGCTTGCGCGAGTTTGACTGTCAGGTGGTGACCCAGGATGAAGAGGAATATCCAGCGTCGCTGCGAGAAATCTATGATCCACCGATCGTGCTCTATTACCGAGGAACGCTCAGCCCTCGCGACAAGAATGCGGTGGCGCTGGTGGGGTCGCGACAGAACACACCATACGGCATCGAGACGGCGCGCAAGCTGGCCTACCAGCTGGCCTATATGGGTGTCACGGTGGCGAGCGGTGGGGCTCGGGGGATCGATACCGCGGCGCATCAAGGTGCGTTGAGCGCCGGGGGACGAACCATCGCGGTGCTCGGCACGGGGATCAACTTGGTCTTCCCTCCGGAGAATGTGAAGCTGTTCGAGCGGATTCCGTCCCAAGGGGCCGTAATGACCCAGTTCCCCTTTGATCGTCCGGCAGACAAGCAGTCCTTTCCCATTCGCAATCGGATCGTGGCGGGGATGACCCTCGGCACCGTGGTAGTCGAAGCCAACCTGAGCAGCGGTGCTCTGATCACCGCAAACTTCGCCACCGAGTATGGGCGGCAGGTCTTTGCAGTGCCGGGGAGAATTGACTCGCCGCGCAGCAAGGGCTGTCACGAATTGATCAAGAAGGGAGCCAAACTGTGCGAAGGTGCGGAGGATATCTTGAGCGAGTTTGAGTATCTGTTTCCACCGACGAATCGGCCGGCTGGACCGAACGAGTCGGGCGAGTTGCCGCTCGTGGCGCTCTCCGAGAACGAGCGGAAGGTGATGGAGGCGTTGGGGCTGGAGTCGCGCTCGATCGATGAGCTCACCCGTTCCACTGGTTTACCGGTCTCGGTGGTGTCCGTCTGTCTGCTCAGCTTGGAGATGAAGCGCGTCGTGACGCAGCAGCCGGGGAAGATCTTCTTGCGATCGGGGGGCGGGGAGTGAATGTTGTGAAAGGGATCGGTGGAATTTGCACCGCAGAGGCGGGAAGGGCGCAGAGACGCGGGAGGAGGGGAACTGGACCGAGGCACTTCTCTGCATGGACCGCGGTGGGCACGACACGGTTTAACCGACCAATGACTAAACAAGACGTGCGATACCGGCGTTTCTCATCTGGGCAGCACACCCCGAACCCGCAGGGTTCAAAGAGATTTAGCCGGGGGTGCTCGCACCCCCGGAATTGTTAAAAGTACGGAGCATCGCGCAGCGATGCCACCGGCCTCTGAGACCTGCGTCACCCCTACCCAACAAGCCTGTTCTGTTCGTCAGTCCCTTCGCCGACCGGTGGCACCCTTTCAGGGTGCTGTTGAATAGGGGGATGCCAGACCGGGGGTGCCGCTGCGCTCCACGCCCCGGCTAATCCCTTTGAACCCTGCGGGTTCTCGGCGGCAGATTCAGGTCGGGGACTTGGTTCTTCATTTGTGTCATCTGAGAAATCCGTGGTTAGTCCGGCGGTCGTTCATTCCAAATATTTCCCTTGCGCTGTATCGATTACAGGCGTAAACAATCAATGCATTACATCCGTAATCGATACGCCATGAAACCGACTCCACGCATTTCCGACACCGAATGGGAGATCATGAAACTCTGCTGGGCCAGTTCACCTCGGACGGCTCAGGATATCATTGACGAGCTCTCTTCCAGCGACGACTGGCATCCCAAGACGGTGAAGACCTTCCTCAATCGCCTGGTCAAAAAGGGTGCCTTGGGATTTGAGAAGGAAGGCCGCATCTACTTGTATCGTCCGCTCGTGACCGAGCGGGAATGTGTGGCGGCTGCCAGTGAATCGTTTTTGGACCGCATCTTCGGCGGGTCTTTGAAACCGATGCTGGCGCACTTCGTGGAGCATCGCAAGTTGAGCAAGGAGGAGCTGGCGGAGTTGCGTCGCATGCTCAAAGAAAAATGACCTATTGCCATGAATGCATTGCCTCCTCCGCTGGTGTCCGCCTTCCGTGAGTGGTTGATCACCCCGACTCTGCAGGCCAGCGTCTTAGTGCTCGTCGTGCTGGCCGTGCAGTGGATGTTCCAGAAGCAGCTACGGCCGCGCTGGCGTTACGCATTGTGGTGGGTGGTGCTTCTCAAGCTGATGTTGCCCTGGGCTCCGGAGAGCTCTCTGAGCGTGTTCAATTGGGTGAAGCCGGCGTCGGTACGGGTCGCCGGCGGAGAGGTTTCGATCGAGAGCAGCGGATCGATGCCTCCTGTTCAGACTCCCAGCCGTTCTGCTCTCGACGCTTCATTGGCTGTTCCCGATTTAACGCCTGCCACATTGCCCCCGCCTCCGCATCCACCGGGGGAGTCTGCTGTGAGTGCCCCCTCGGCGTTGCACCGGGTCGGAGTGGGTGCTCCTTCCGTCGAGGCTCGCCGGAGTGACTGGGACTGGACCTCGCTGCTGATATTTCTGTGGGGCGGGGGTGTGGTCCTTTTGGCTGGCGTGGTTCTGACTCGGTCGATTCGATTCAACCTCGCGCTTGGACGAAACGCCAACGCGGTGAGCCAGACGTTGATCAGCCAATTCGAACGGTGTCGGTTAACGTGTGGCGTTCATCAAACCGTACAACTGATCGAGACCTCATTGACCGAAAGCCCAGCCCTCTTCGGTTTGTTTCGGCGAAAGCTGCTCCTGCCTCCCGGGATGTCGGAGCGGTTCAACCCGGAAGAACTCGATTACATCTTTCTTCACGAATTGGCCCATCTCAAACGGGGAGATCTGTGGCAGAACTGGCTGATGACTGGCCTTGAGATCCTGCACTGGTTCAATCCGATGATCTGGTGGGCTTTTGCCCGGATCCGGGCCGATCGCGAGGCCGCGTGCGACGATCTGGCTTTGGAGTGTTCGGGTGCGACCACGGGTGAGGGCTATGGCGAAACCGTGGTGAAGTTGCTGGAGCAGATTCATTCGCGGGGATCGGTGCCGGGCGGTGTAGGGATTCTCGAGGACCGAACGCAAATGCAACGGCGTCTTCGCATGATTTTGCAGTATCGCCCACATCGACGCTGGTCCCTGTTCGCAATCGCGCTGCTGGCGCTGGTGGGCTGGGTGGGTTTGACGGATGGGCAGTCGCCTTCGGCGAGTGGTCTCGTCAGAAAGCCGAGTGACCCGGGACCCAAAACCGCCGCCCAGGCCGCAAACGCTGAACCGGTTCCGGATTTATCCTGGGCCTGGCAGGTCGCAGGACGAGTGCTGGATGCGACGAGCTTGCAGCCTTTGCCCAAGTTTCGAGTCACGGTGGGAGGGCAGGAGTTCCATCGTTTTAGTTGGGAAGCTTCCGAGGTCACTTCGAATCTCCAAGGCCGTTACCACGTCCTGGTTCGCAAAGGAATTCCGCAGCCTGCGCTGCGGATCGAAGCGGAGGGTTACATTCCGGGGGGAGGAACCATCCTCCTAGGAGATCACACGGAACTCGACTTCAAGTTGACGAAGGGCGATGGACCCCGAGGAAAGGTGCTTTTGCCTGACGGAAAGCCGGGGGCTCGGGTGCCAGTGCTGCTTGTGCAGAGCTATTTTGATCTAGCCTCTGATCGTAGCGGGTGGACGGAAGGTCATCCTAAGAAGCACTGGGCTCAATCCACCCAGGAGGATGGGACGTTTGCCTTCCTGCCGCCTTGGGATCTCACGCACGTTCTGGTGAATTCACGCGCTGGGTGGGCGCTGGTGAGCTTGGAGCAGTTGAAGACCCAACCCGTGATTCGGTTGGAACCGTTCGGGCATTTGCGGGGAACCTTGAAGCGCGCTGGCCAAGGCTTGGCCAAAAGGAAGTTGATGCTCAGCCTGGCGGGCGATACTGACATCACGATCAACGGCCTCGGTGAGGTCACCACAGACGCCGAAGGGAGGTTCGAGTTTTCCAGTGTGCCACCGGCTACGATTGGTATTAGTCTCCAGGAGCCTCTAGGGGATCCTTCATTCAGTGGGTTTTCAGTCGTTCCGCTGATGGAGGTGGTTGTTCAGCCTGGGCAAAGCCTGACGCAAGACCTCGAGGTGCCTAGTCTCGGGTCGCACCCGATGCTAACGTACTTGAAGAATCCCGTAACTACAGTGCGGGTTCCTGGAGCTGAGCTGACCGGAGTCGTCCTCTCTCCCTCTGGCGCACCGGCCCCTCGTGTGGAGGTGGCGGTGACGCTACCGGGAACATGGGTTGTAGTTGGAAGGGGGCGATTCATGAACGATTCTCATGAGACGGGTCAATTGGGCATGACGGATCAAGATGGCCGGTTTACGCTGCCGCGCTTCGATGGTGTGCGCGCCGTGGTTGCTGTGAGTGAGATGGGGATCGCTCAAGTCCCGGTCGATGCGTTTCTCAAATCCCCGACTCTCCGACTCGAGCCATGGGCTGAGATCCATGGCTCTTTCAAGATGAGTGCGCGGCCGGCTTCGAACGAGGTCCTGAACCTGACACTACCGGGTATCGGTGGCTATCCCAACAGGGAGAGTCTCTGGGCTACCCTTTCCGACGGGAACGCATCGCTTCGAGCTGACATGGCTCGCTCTGCTCCTCTGGTCCTCGATGCACGAACTCATGAATTTGTGACGGATGCCGAGGGGCGATATCGGATGCTCTACGTACCGCCCGGTGTTGTGACCATCCGCCACCACGTGAAGCTTTCCGCGACAACCGGCTGGTTTCGCGACGTGACTCAAGTTGTGGCCCAGGGTGGGCAAGTCACACGGTTGGATCTCGGAGGCAGCGAGAGAAAAATTCATGCGAAGTTCGTCTTGCCTAACGATCGTTCCTCCCTTCCTTTCCAGGCTTTCTCGGCATTGTTGGAAACCGAAGATCTGGTTGCGCTTCGTCAGCGGTTGGAGGCTCTGCCTTCGACCGAGGCTCGGCAGCGCTTCGCCGAATCAACTGAGGTGGGTGAAGTTCTGGCTCGAGCTCGAGTGATCAGGGTTCCGGTAGCGCGTGACGGAACGATTCGGTCGGACGTCGTTGCTCCGGGTAGGTACGGTCTGCGGATTGATGCTCGGCAAGGAGCGATGAGTTTGGTGCCCGAACCGGCACCGCCCCCGTTTGCTTCGGAACGCACGTTCGAGGTCCCCGAGGCCAAGCCGGGTCAGGAGGACCAAGTTGTCGAGCTGGGAACCATACAGCTCCGGGAGATCCGCGTGCCGAATCGGTAACCAGTGGGTACGCCCTTTTCGTTACCCCGGAGGGGGATCCCAGCTACTCTGGGGGGACAAAAGCGGCACAGGGGTGCACGCACTCCAAAGCGTTCCGCGCGTCGCGAAGCGTCTTGGAGTGCGGTAGACCTCTACCGCTTTTCGGCACCCCCGGAGGGGGATCAGAGCTACGCCGGGAAGGCCAAAGCGGGGGAGGTCTGCCGGAAATCGGAACTATAAACCTTGTCGGACCGCTTCACGGTCAACTCCAAATACGTCCAGCGCGTCTTGAAGACGTCCGATGGGCTCTCGGCGGCGCTCAGGGATTCTCGCCGCGAAGCTTTCGTTCCAGGAACATCCGGTCCAAATGGTCCTTTTCGCGATGGGTCTGTTTCATGCGCAGGAGCAGGGCGGGCGACGCGAACGGAATCGGCACTCCTTGCAGGTGGACGATCTCAATCTCCTTACTCGCCTCCTCGTAGCCGATCCCGCAGGCGGCGAGCATGAGATCGACTACGATCTCGTCCGCCACGCGCACCACCACCCAGTTGCGCAAATCGTCGTCACCCAGCGCGAGTACCGCCTTGTCGGGCAATGCTTCCAAAGCCTTTTTGACCTTGGCCTGGTTCTCCGGCGACGACTCGACCAAGAGGTCGATATCTTCGGTCGCCCGGGTAAATCCGTGTTGCATGACGGCGAAACCACCCACGACGAGATATCGTGCCCCAGTCTCATTCAGGCTGCGGCAAAGGAGGAGCAGGTCCTCTAGCGTGGGGGGACGCGAGTCGGGCGGGTGAGCATCTTCAGAGTCCATGCATCCTTTTCTTCGTGACTGCTGAACCGGTATACGCCGCGCGGAATGAATGGTTTCTCGCCGCGCAGGCTGATGACCAGCTTCAAAAAGCCGTTGGCGGAATCCAGCCCGCCCTTTCCGGGACGGCGTCGACCAATGACCTTGGTGGAGTCGTCGGCATTCATGGGTGATGCGTAACACTCTTCACCTGCCGTTAACAAGCTTACTCTTGGCGTGAGGCTCACTCGCTATCCTAGATTCTGCACTTGTCCCCTCGACGAACCACACGAAGAAACTAAGGTGAAAGCGGTGGTGGTGGAGTGGCCCAATGGAATAGGTGGTTTTCCTGAGGAGTGGTGGTGTGTGGTGG
>JAEUHE010000162.1 GCA_016793885.1 Verrucomicrobiales bacterium | reverse complement strand
CTGAGCATTACCCACAAGTTCTTCGACCAAATGTTAGAATCCCAAAGGGATTCCGCCTCAAAGCCCAGGGTTGGCGCGACGCAGGAGCGCCTACCCTGGGTTAGTCGTTGTTTTCTCACAACCCCATCGCGGGTTGCGCTTGGTATCACCTGAAGCCCCACAGGGTTCGCAACCCACGATGGGGTTGTGAATTCTATGGGTTTTTCCCAGGGTAGCTCGTTCCTCGCAACCCTGGGCTTTGAGGCGCTATCCCGTTGGGATAGAGGTCCAAGATCTTCTAAACTTGTGGGTAATGCTTAGGGCACGACAGCGCTGTTCCTTCACGTCACCTTACCGCTCCAACGGACGCACTTACCATAAGGCACACCTCCAGTGAATCCGACGCTCGCAGGAAAAGCGGAGACGTGTCTCCGCGCTCCATAGGGCCACACAACTGCCCACATCGTTCGGCGGTGCGAGCTCCGTAAGAATCTTGGCACCTCCTGAGCGCCCGCTAGCGGGAGCTGCGCCAAGTTCGGCCGCGGCCGCTGCCGGAGCGCCCGTTGGTCGAACGTCCGCTGGCGGAGGACGGCGAGGGGCGAAGATTGCCTCCCTCCCGATTCCCGTTGACCTCCCTCGGCTTGTTGTGGCTTCCGCCTCGGGAGGAGGAGGCCGGCCGTGAATGAGAGGACTGGCCTTGACGCTGTGGGCCGGAATGCGAGCCGGAGCCAGGTTTCGAGTGAGACCCCGAATGAGAGCTCGGCTTGGAATGGGAGTGGGAATGGGTGTGGTGCGATGGCCTGGCTCGGTCAGGCGCATGAGCTTCAGGCCGCTGGGCGTAATCGAAGTTCTCGACCCTGGTTTTCACCAAGTTGCGTCCGATGAACCGCTCCAATCCTCGCAGCGCATCCCGGTCTTCCGGGGTGACAAAACTGATCGCATCTCCAATCGCTTGCGCGCGCCCCGTGCGCCCGATGCGGTGCACATAGTCTTCAGGATGCATGGGGAAGTCGTAGTTGATGACATGCGAGATGCCGTCGACGTCGATACCCCGGGCAGCGATGTCGGTAGCCACCAGGACTCGAACTTTGCCCTCTTTGAAGTCACGCAGGGCGCGCAGCCGCTGGCTTTGAGAGCGGTCCGAGTGCAGCGCGGCCGTCGGAATGTTCTGCGCATGGAGTTTTTTCGCCAACCGGTCCGCTCCATGTTTGGTGCGGGAAAAAACCAGCACGCTACGGAGTCCGTTGGATTGAAGCAGGTGAATCAGAAGCGTCGATTTGAGCGCGGCGGGAACCTCGTGGGCGACCTGCTTGACGGTGTCGGCCGGATTGGTGCGGCGGCCGATTTCGATGCGCTGCGGATGACGCAGGAATTCGTGGGTCAGCTCCTCGATGTCCTTGGAGAGAGTGGCGGAGAACAGCAAGGTCTGACGGCGACGGGGCAAGGCGCGGACGATCCGTTGGATCGAGGGCAAGAAACCCATGTCCAGCATGCGATCGGCTTCGTCTAGGACGAGGAATCGCAGGTGAGAGAACCGGCTGTTGCCGCGGTCCATGAGATCCAGCAGTCGGCCGGGCGTGGCCACGATGATATCCACACCGTGGCGAAGTGCTTGGATCTGGGGGTTTTCACCGACCCCTCCGAAGACAGTGGCGATCTTCAAGGGAAGATATCGGCCATAGATCTGGGCATTCTCGGCGATTTGGACCACCAGCTCGCGTGTGGGAGCCAGAATGAGCGCACTTGTTCCACCGGCGTGCGCGTGGCCATGAGAGCCCGTTGCAGATGGGGGGGCGGTGCGCAGCTTTTCGAGCATCGGGAGGACGAAAGCGGCGGTTTTGCCCGTACCGGTCTGGGCGATTCCGATCACGTCCTGGTCCTTGAGGATCGGAGGAATCGCTGCCAGCTGAATCGGTGTAGGGGTTTCGTAGCCGGCTTCGGTTACGGATCTGAGGATTTCGGTTCCCAAACCGAATTCGCGAAAAGTCATAGGGTGTGGGAACGGATGCCGTTTAGGAGCCGATGGACTGGGAATAATCCTGCGGACTGAGCAAGCTCCCTGCCTCGTCCGGTGCACTGAGTTTCAGCTTAAAGAACCACCCGTCCCCGTAGGGCTGATCGTTCACCAAGCTTGGGTTCTGTGCCAGTTTTTCGTTGATGCTGGTCACCTCGCCGCTGACCGGGGAGTAGATGTCGCTCGCGGTTTTGACCGATTCTACCACCGCGCAGGCCTCGCCGGCGGCGACCTTACGCCCGACGGAGGGCAACTCGACAAAGACTACGTCGGTGAGCTCGTGCTGGGCATGGTCGGTGATGCCGACGGTTGCGACCCCGGACTCCACGCGAATCCACTCGTGGGATTTCGCATATCTCAGATCTGATGGCACTTTTGAGCTCATAGCAAGTCAGCGGGAAACCATTATCGCCAAAAGAGTCCGGAGACAAAGCCTTTTTTATGGATCTTCTGGCTTTACCGGGCGGCGTTAATTGAGTCACACTCCATCCTAGTACAACCCCGTAGCCGTCGTATCCGAAAATGAGGAGAATCCGCCCGTCCAGTTTGCTCTTTCTGGCTCTGGGGCTTTTTGTTTTTTGGAATCCGTTCCGCCTCGCTGCCGAGGTGTTGCTGAACGAGTTTATGGCGGCCAATGCTACGACTCTTGCCGACGAGGATGGCGATTACCCTGATTGGATTGAGGTGCACAACTCAGGAGTTGAAGCGGTCGATTTAGGAGCATGGTCGCTCACGACTCGACCGGGAGTTGGACGGGAAAAGCGGTGGAGTTTTCCTTCCACCAACCTCCCCGCTGGCGACTTCATGGTGATCTATGCCTCCGGCAAAGATCGTCGTGTGGCCGGTTCTCCACTACACACGGACTTCAAGCTGAGCAGAAACGGGGAGCCTTTGCTGTTGTTGGATCCTCTGGAGAGGCCCGCGCTGGGATCGTTTTTTGTGCCTTTCCCCCCTCAACCGGATGATGTCTCCTACGGGCTTGGCCGGAGCTCGGCCGATGAGGTGCTCCTCGAGGTGGGGGATAGCCATTTCTCGCTAGTGCCGACGGACGCTAGTGTCGAGCGCGAGTGGATGCAGCCCGGGTTCGCCACCCCGAGCTGGGACACAGGGGTGGGGGGAATTGGTTATGAAACGCGGGAGCCAGGCGAGCTTACCCTGCATCCCCTGATTGCCGACAACGTTCGTTCCCGCCTCTACCAGCGCAACCCCGGTCTCTACCTGCGGGTGCCCTTCGTGGTGCGGGATCCTCAAGCGGTGGAGGAGATGTCCCTGCAGCTCTGGCATACCGACGGTTTCGTCGCCTGGGTGAATGGGATGGAGGTGCTCAGCGCCTTTCGTCCCTCGGACCTGCGGTGGAACAGCGTGTCGGTGGGATCCCGCGATCCGGCCGAAGCCCTCCGTCCTGCGCTGGCTGAGTTGGGCGAGGAAGCGTTGCGAGTCCTGAGGCCGGGCACGAACTGGCTGGCATTGCATGGGTTCTCCCGAGATGCGGGTGCTGCTCAATTTCTGCTTCGACCTCGGCTGATCGGATCACGCGGCACTTCCTCCACCAATCTGCTGCGCTACTTTACCCTCGCGACTCCAGGGCGCCGCAACGGGCTGGGTTCACTCACCCTGGGTCCTGCATTGTCCGAACTCTCTCGTCCACCGTCGGGCGTGGAACCGGGTCAAGCGGTCTGGGTGACGGTGAAAGCCTCGGCGATCTTCCAGCCCATCCAGGCAGTGGAGCTGCGCTATCGGGTGATGTATGGGGAGGAGGCGATGGTGCCGATGAGGGACGACGGTCTTGGCGGGGATGCCCAGGCACGGGATGGAATCTTCAGTGCGGTGATCCCGCCGGGACAGGCATTGCCTGGAGAGATGCTGCGTTGGTATGTGACGGCGCGAGACACTCTGGGGCGGGGCTCGCGGCTTCCCGCCTGGGAGGATCCTTTGAACTCTCAAGCCTACGTGGGAACTTTGGGGGCGACGAACATCTCCACGGCATTGCCCGTTTTTCACTGGTTTCTGGAGAACCGGTACGTCAATGCAGCCGCTACTCGGAGTGGCACTCGTTGCACCGTGTTTTATGCCGGCGAGTTGTACGACAACGTTCACGTCCGGTTACGCGGCGAGAACTCCGTCACCTGGGACAAGAAGAGCTATAAATTTGATTTCAACCCGGATCAACGGTTTCGCTACGGTCCGAGTGAGCGGAGGGTGGATGAGATCAATCTCAACAGCACCTGGAGCGACAAGACGCATCTGCGTCAGGTGTTGAGCTGGGAGGTCTATCGCGATGCGGGTGCGCCGGGATGTCGGAGCTTCCCTCTGCGCATCCACCAGAACGGGCTATTTCACAGCCTGGCAGTGTTCGTGGAGCAGCCGGACGAGGTCATGTTGGAGCGGAATGGGCTGAGTCCTCGAGGCAGCCTTTATAAGATCAACAACGCCTTGGAATCGACCGAGGGAGCCGAGAAGCTTCTCCCGCGCGATGCTCGGTTTGAGGAGCTGCAGGATTTTGTTGACGGCATTTCCGCGGGCAATCCCCGACAGGCCCTCTACCTCTTCGACCATCTGGACATCCCGTCGGTAGTGAACTATCTGGCCGCGACCGTGTTGATTCATGACAACGATTGCACGGCCAAGAATTACTTTCTCTATCACGACCTTGAAGGCTCGGGGGAGTGGCAGGTCCTGCCTTGGGACAAGGATCTGACTTTCGGAAGAAACTTTCGCAGCCGAGCCGGCTTGTCGGATGAGATCTGGGCGGACTTTGACCACACCAACTCGATCGGATCGGATCATCCCTTTTCCTCTCCGAGCCATCCACTGTTCATGGATCAAAACCATCAGAAGGAGAACGGGCAGTGGAATCGCTTGACGGAGGCGCTCTATTCCAATCCCTCGGTGCGCCAGATGTACCTGCGTCGGTTGCGTTCGCTCATGGACGACTTGTTGCAGCCCAATGAAACTCCCCTATCGGACCGCAGACTTGAGCGCAGGTTGGACGAGCTGCTGCACGCGATGGAGCCTGAGTCCCTGCTGGACCGGGCACGTTGGGGATACCCCACCTATGGGGTGCCGCAGACCATGGGTATGGCGGTGCAGATTCTGCAATCCGAGTATTTGGTTCGCAGGCGCCATCACTTCTTTGTTTCCCACAGCGTGACCAACGCCGCGGTGATGCCGGACAGCGCGCGAATTCCTGAGCCGGAGCCTCCCGATCCCGTGTTACAGTTTGGGGTGATCGAACGGTCTCCGCTGAGTGGAAATCCGGAGGAGCAATTCGTGGAGGTGCTCAACCCAAATCCCTACGCAGTGGATATCTCCGGGTGGGCGGTGCAGGGCGGGGTTCGGCATCTTTTTCGGCCAGGCACCGTGGTCCCGTCGGGAGGACTCCTGATCCTGACTGCGAATCGGCGGGCGTTCCGTGAGCGGTCACTGCAGCCTCGGGGCGGAATGGGCCTCCTAGTTCAGGGCAACTATCAAGGGAGGCTCGGGTCTGGTGCCATGCACGTGGAACTCGTGGATGGCTCGCGCGTGGTCGCCCGAGCCGAGTTGGCCGACATTCGAACCGCCCGGCAGCGGCAACTCGTCCTGAATCGGCTGATGTATGAGCCCGCGGTTCTGAATGGTGGCCGATGTGAGTCGGATGAAGAGTTAGAGTATGTCGAGCTCCGCAATCTTGGTCCCGAACCTTTAGATCTGCGGGGCGTCCGCTTTACCGAAGGAATCCATTTCGACTTTGCTGATAGCCGCATCCCATTCCTTCCTGCTCCATCCGATGCATCCGCTCCAAGCCGGTCGTTGTTTCTAGTCAAGAACCGGGCCCGATTTGTGGCCCACTACGGACTGGAGGACCGGATCGCCGGGGAGTATGTGGGGAGCTTGGACAATCAGGGCGAACGCGTTCGTCTCGAGGAACCCAACGGCGAGCCGCTGCTCGACTTTCACTATCAACCCGCCGCGCAACCTCTGACCCGAGGTCTGGGCTTTGGGCTGGCCTGGTCCGCCACGCTCACCGGCAGTTTTCAGGTTCCTGGAGGGCCGGAAGGGTCTTGGATTCTTGGACCCTGGGAAGCGATTCCTGGACCGGTTCCTGCGTTGTCGACCGCCCAGACCCCACCTTCGGTTCTGATCAACGAGATCATCGCCGCGCCCGAAGAAGGGCGGTCGGATACCATTGAGTTGACTGGAGCCGAGCATACGGAGATCGGAGGCTGGTTCTTGAGCGATGAATTTCGTTTTCCAATGAAATACCGACTCCCATTTGGAACTCGGATTCCGTCCGGAGGATTCTTCGTCATTGACGCGGCTTCGTTCGGCGTGGCTTCCGGAGGTTTTCCGGGGTTTGGGCTGGCTCGCGAAGGGGAGAGTGTTCATCTCTTTTCGGCGAGTCCTGAGGGAAAACTGACCGGATACCATCACGGCGCGCCTTTTCCGGCCCAGGCTCTCGGTGCTTCCTATGGTAGATTCGAGTTCTCCGATGCTTCGGGGGGCGAGCGTTGGGCTTCGTCCCGTGTTCCTAGCCTGGGCACGACCAACGCTCCGCCGCGCCCTGGTCCTGTGGTCTTTTCGGAGATCATGTATCACTCCCCAGATGCATCCGATGGCAGTCAGCTTACGGACCTGAGTTTCATCGGGCTTCACAACACCTCCGGACAGCGTGTTTTGGCATTTGACCCCCTGATGCCTACCAACACTTGGAGCATTACCGGCAGCATTGAATATCGTTTCCCTCGGCAGTTTGTTTTTCCACCCGCGGGTGAGGTTTTGCTGGTGGGCTTTGATCCTGTCCGCCAGGTGGACCATGCGGAGGCCTTTCGACGTTTTCATGGAGTGCCGACGACGGTGCGAATGCTGGGACCCTGGAAGGGCAACCTGGGTCCGGAGGGTGGGTGCCTAGTGATGAAGAGCATCGCGATTGCGGGCGAGGCTTCGAGACAGGATTTCATTCAGGATGAGGCCTGTTACACGGCTACTCCGCCCTGGGATGCCTTGGCTGACGGACAGGGACCCTCGCTCAGCCGGATCGATCCTTTAGCCCTGGGGACCGAACCCGGCAACTGGGTGGCGACGGCTCCCAACCCTGGGCAGCATTACGATCCTGCGCTGCGTCCTTCGATTCTGATCCACCCGGCGGACCGGGTGGTGGACGGTTACTCGGACGCAACTCTGGGAGTGTTGGCCGGACCCGATCCGACCTTGCGCTATCAGTGGCGCCGGAACGGAAAACCGCTGCCCGGCGCGGTGGGATCGATTTTGCGGCTGCCTCAGATTCCGCCCCGTGACTCGGGACGCTATGATGTTGTGGTGATGGGTCGGGGAGGGGTGCTCGTCAGCGAGGCTGCGAGGCTGGAGGTGCTTCAACCGCCGATCGTGTACTCCCATCCAGCCCCTCCACTCATCCCGGTTTTGGGTTCCAACTACGTTCTCAGTGTGGGGGTCATGCGCCAGGCTGCTCCCCTCACTTATCAATGGTTCTTCAATCGCCAGCCGCTGTTGGGCGAGGTGGGATCCGAGCTGCGTTTGAGTCGGCTCAGCAGGGAGATGGCTGGATCCTATAGCGTGATCGTGAGCGATGGACGCGCTCGAGTGGAAAGCCGGCCTGCGGTCATCCAGCCGCTCATGCCTCCGCTGGTGATTCAGAGTCCAGAGAGCCAAATGGTGAATGTGGGCGAGACCATCGTTCTAAGAGCCCGTGCGATCGGAGCTGAGCCAATGGTCTATTTCTGGCGCAAGAACGGCGTCTATCTCAAAGGCGAATACCGTCCGGATTTGATCATTCCACGCGCCTCGTTGACCAATGCCGGGGTTTATTCAGTGGTGGTGAGCAACATCACCACTCCGCGGCTGATCCCGCCGCTCGAGCGCGCGAATGTCTTGGTCTTGGGCGACACCGATGGAGATGGGATGCCGGATATTTGGGAGCTGACTTACCAGTTTCGATTCGATCGGCCGGGCGATGCCTGGGAAGATGCAGACGGAGATGGCTTGAACAATCTTCAGGAGTATTTGGCAGGCACCCACCCTCGGGATCCTTCCGACTTCGTGCGCATCGATCGATTCGATCGTTCGTCCCTCCCCTCGATGGGGATGCTGAGTTTTAGTTCGATATCCAATCGTGCCTACGTGGTGCAGGTGGCGGATCAGATAGGCAGTCCGTGGAGCAACTGGATGCGTTTTCCCTCGCTGACGACCAACTCGCGCGTGAATGTGGTCATCCCCTTTCCGGAGGCATCCCAGCGTTATTTCCGGTTGCTGTTGCCCAAGGTCGGGGAGCAGATCCAGTAGGGCAGGGTTGGTTGGTTTTAGGTTTAGACAAAAAAAAGCCGTCGGGGATGCCGACGGCTTTGTGAAAACGATGACGAGTGGAGACTAGGCTCCGGCGGTCTCGCCGACCTGGAAACGGAGAAAGCGTCGCACAGTCACCTCGTCGCCGAGTTGTTTGCCCACTTCGGCGATCTGCTCGCGAACGGTGACTTCAGAATTCCGCTTTACAAAGCCTTGGTCCACCAGGCACTGGCCCTGGTAGAATTTCTCCAGCTTGCCTTCGACGATCTTGGCAATCGCCTGTGGCGGCTTGCCTTTGACCTGCTCGGCAGCGATTTCCTTTTCCTTGGCCAAGATGGCCTGATCGACCTGCTCGCGCGAAACCACGGTCGGGCTGGCGGCAGCGATCTGCAGGGTGAGATCACGCACGAGCTGCTTGAATTCATCGCGCTCGGTCGTGGCCTGCTTGCCGACGGCCACTTCCACCAGCACGCCTACCTTGGAGCCGGTGTGGATGTAAGCGCCGACAAAACCAGAGCCGGCGACTTCCAGCCGCTGATGGCGTGCGATTCGGATGTTCTCCCCGATCTTCGCCACCTGAGCGGTGCGGTCCGCCTCGAGGTCGACGCTGGGGTTCTCGGTGAACTTCCGAGCGACTTCCTCGCAGAAGGCGCGGAAACCTTCGTTGCGTGCAACAAAGTCCGTCTCACAGTTCACCTCGATGAGCGATCCAACTCGGCCGCCGGGGGCGATGTATTGGGCGATGACGCCTTCCTTCGCCTCGCGGGTCGCTTTTTTGGCCGCGGAAGCCGCGCCCTTTTTGCGGAGGATATCGACGGCGACATTCATGTCGCCGTTGGCCTCGGTGAGGGCCTTTTTGCATTCCATCAAGCCCGCATTGGTCATCTCGCGGAGCTTGGCAACATTAGCAGCAGAAATTTCAGCCATAGCACGAATCTTCTCTTGTTCTAGTTCGGATGGGGATGAGCACGGACGGCGGCCGCTTAACCGGTGCGCCGTCCGAGACTCGTCAATTTATGCCTGGGCGGGAGCCGGAGCAGCCTCAGCGGCAGGGGCCGGGGCAGCGGCAGCGGGTTCAGCGGCGGCGTCCTGGCCGCGACGTCCAAACTTGGCCTGGTACTCGGCGCGCGCCTGAGTGATGGTCTGGACCACGGCGGTCAGGATCAGTCGGACGGAGCGGATGGCGTCGTCGTTGCCCGCAATCGGGTAGTCCACCAGGTCGGGATCGCAATTGGTGTCCACGATGGCCACGATGGGGATGCCCAGGCGACGACCTTCGGCCACCGCATTGTGTTCGCGCTTCACGTCCACGATAAACATCGCGGCCGGATACTTCTCCATGGTGCGGATGCCTTCGAAGTTGCGCATCAGGCGAGCCATCTCGCGGCGATACATCGACTGCTCCTGCTTGCCGTACTCGCTCATGGTCCCATCGGCTTCCATCTGCTCGATCTTACGCATACGGGCGATGGAGCGCTTGACGGTGTTGAAGTTGGTGAGCGTTCCGCCGAGCCAGCGTTCCGAGGAATAAAATTGATTGCAGGCCTTGGCTGCTTCCTTGATGGCCTCTTGGGCTTGCTTCTTAGTGCCGATGAACAGCACGTTGCCGCCCTTGCTGGCGATCTTGTGCAAGAAGGTGCAGGCTTCCTGAAGCTGAACCAGGGTCTTGCTGAGGTCGATGATGTGGATGCCATTTCGAGCGTCGAAAATGAAGCGCTTCATCTTCGGATTCCACCTCCGGGTTTGATGCCCGAAATGCACGCCGGCTTCCAACAGTTCCTTAACACCAATATTCGTCACAATGTTCTTTCGTGTGGTCAACCCTAACCACTGGAGGTGCTGCGCCTATGTTTGGCTGAGCTGCCTATCCAGTCGGCTAAAGCCATCCCGTTGCTCACGGGATTTGATTCGATACTATTATGGTCCCCTGAATCCATTCGGGCTCAGGATTTTTAAGACCGTTCAGTTCCCTGCGCTGGTCGCAGGGCTGGGTAAAGTAGCAAACGGCAGCTTGGGATCAATGCTTTTCTGGAGAGAATCCGGGTTCGGATTTGCTGATTTTTAGGCGCCGGCTCAGATTTCATGTTTACACCCCACCCTCGCCCGCTAGTATTACCTCCGAATCAATGAAAAAGCTCGAGGCAATCATCAAACCGTTTAAGCTGGACGATGTTAAGGAAGCCCTCGCCGCGGTCGGCGTCGAAGGAATGACGGTGACGGAGGTCAAAGGATTTGGCCGACAAAAGGGTCATACTGAGATCTATCGAGGAAGCGAGTACACGGTCGATTTTCTTCCCAAAATTAAGCTGGAACTCGTTGTGGCGGATAATGTTGTGGACGATGCTGTTAAGGCGATCGTCAAGGCCGCCAAGACCGGCAAAATTGGCGATGGTAAGGTGTTTGTGAGCCCGATCGAGAATGCGATCCGCATCCGCACCGAGGAAACCGGCGAAGCTGCGGTCTGATTGACCGGAGTAGCACCAGCGCCGACACCATGGGACGCCTGCCGCGAGGTGCAGGAGCCTAACCACATCGCCTCGACGGTGGTTGCTGGCCTGCAGTCACTCTAGATCTTCCTGGGATGAGGGCTGTCGGAGGTTCTCCCTGCCTGCCGTCCTGGCCCCTCAGAGAAGCCTGTCATGAAGGTCTTTTGGTTGGTCTTCATGAAGATTCTCCATTTTTTGCCGCAACGTTTTCCTCGCGCTACGGTCTTTTAAGGGTGGATTCACCTTGGTTCTTGTGACGCTTTCGAAAAAAAGAGATTCGGGCAACAGACGCCAAGGAGGTGGGGGTGGAGAACCCCGCTGAAGAAACGTGCTGCTACCCGAATCAAAAGCTGATCAAAACTTAAAATTCTTCCGCGCTTTGTCAACGGTTCTTTTTGCTGGTCTCGCGTGGCGTGGTCGCTCTGTCGGCTTTTTGGAGAGTGATCGGGTTGCGATATCATTTCCCGCCACAGACTACTTCCTCTAGGGTTCTCAGCGGAATGCGCGCTGCGTCCATCACGGAAAGAACCTATCGATTCGAATGCTGGCGGGCCCTGAGCAGCGGGGTTCTTGAGGCGGCGGCCGGGACTTTTCTGCTGCTCATCGCGGTCCGATGGTACGCCGCGGGTTCTGTGGCGAAAGCGATTCTTGCCGCGGGATCCAGTGCCGGGCTCTTGGTCTCCCCCATGACCGTGTGGTTTACGGCTCGCGCCGGACTTCCGGTTGCTCAGGCGGGTAGTCGGATTCTCGCTGCGGGAGCGATTGCGATGCTGCTCGCCGCGGTAGTGCCTTACCTGCCGATATTCGTGATCGGCACAACCCTCGGTCTGATCGCTTCATCGGCTTGTGTGCCTTTGGTCACACAGATCTACCAAGAAAACTATCCTGCGGAGACCCGGGGTCGATTGTTTTCCCGAACGTTCATGATCCGGATCGCCACCGCCGCGGTGGTGAGTGGCTTGGGGGGGTGGTTGCTGCGGGAACGAATGGAATCCTTTCGTTGGCTGGTTGGACTGTTTGGCCTGGCCCTGGCGTTTGGAAGTTGGTGTTTGGCGCAGTGTCCTTCCACCCCTTTGCTGGCGGATACTGGAGCGCATCCCTTGCGTGGATGGCGGCATGTTTCCGGCGACCCCTTATTCGCACGGACGCTCATCAGCTGGATGCTGATGGGGTTCGCCAATCTGATGATGCTTCCGCTCCGCATTGAATATCTCGCCAACCCCAAATACCACCTGGCCCTGGAGCCGGATGTAGTCGCCATGCTTACCGGGGTGATCCCGCATGCCGCTCGCTTCGTGATGAGTCCGGTCTGGGGGCACTTGTTTGATCGGATGAATTTTTTTGGGCTGCGGATGACGCTCAACGTGGGATTTGCCCTTGGGATTCTAGGATTCTTTACCTCCGATAGTGCCTGGGGCCTGATTGCCGCTGCGGTGATCTACGGGATTTCGAATGCCGGAGGTGATGTGGCTTGGAGTCTTTGGGTGACCCGGTTTGCTCCCCCCGAGCGCGTGGCGGAGTACATGTCCGTGCACACCTTTCTCACGGGAGTCCGGGGGGTTCTCGCCCCCGCCGCCGCATTCTATTGCATCGATCGCTTTCCGGTCGGCTGGTTGGCAGCGGGATGTGCGAGTCTCATCGGTCTGGCTTGTTTGGTGCTACTGCCCGAGATTCGCTCAGCCCGCATCGCAGCCCCTCCCCGCTCCCGCTGATGGCTCCCTTTTAGGTTGACACTGCCCCCCCCTGAAAGTTGTTATCACTCGCACTGCCGTCCTGCGCTCTGAGGTCTGAGGACCTGCTTTGCTCGGGTTTGGCGACGAGAGTTCAAACGAACGAGCTGCGCAACGCTATTTCATCATGAGTCAACGCAAACTGAACATTGCTATTGTCGGCCTCGGTTTCGGGGCTGAGTTCATACCGATCTATCAGCGGCATCCGAACGCGAACATGTATGCCATCTGCCAGCGCGATCCCAAGAAGCTGGATGCGATCGGCAACGCGTTCGACATCGGCGCGCGCTACACGGACTACCGTCAGCTGCTGAAGGATCCTAAGGTGGATGTGGTCCATATCAACTCCCCCATCCCCGATCATGCTTGGATGTCCATCGCCGGGCTCAAGGCTGGCAAGCACGTGGCTTGCACGGTGCCGATGGCGACCTCGATTGAGGACTGCAAGAAGATCGTGGAGCTGCAGAAGAAGACCAAGCTGAAGTACATGATGATGGAAACCGTGGTCTATGCCCGCGAGTTTCTCTACATTAAGGAGCTCTACGAGAAGGGCCAGCTGGGCAAGATCCAATTTCTGCAGGCGAGTCATCAGCAAGACATGGATGGCTGGCCTAACTATTGGCCTGGTTTGCCGCCCATGTGGTATGCGACCCACTGCGTCGGACCCGTCTGCGGTCTGACCAAGGCGACCGCGGAATATGTTTCCTGCTTCGGTTCCGGGACCATCCGCAAGGAGCTGATCAAGCACTACAAGTCGCCCTTTGCCGTCGAGACCACCCATATCAAGTTCAAGAAGTCCGACCTCAGCGCCCGCATTTACCGGTCCTTGTTCGACGTGGCCCGCCAATACCGAGAGAGCATCGACGTCTACGGTTCGAAAGCGTCGGTGGAATGGCCGTTGATTGAGCACGAGCCGCTCGTCTTGCACCGCGCCAAATTGCCCGAGCCTGAGATTCCCAAGCGGGTCAAGAGCCCCGACTACGCTAAACTCTTGCCGAAACCCATTCAGCGCTTCACCACCAAGGGCGTGTATGACTTGGGCAAGAAGACGCACCTGAGCTTCACTCAAGGAGCGGGTCATGGAGGGTCGCATCCCCATTTGGCGCATGAATTCATCTCGGCGGTCGTGGAGGATCGTGAACCTTTCCCCAACGCTCGGGAGTCGGCCAACTGGACCTGTGTCGGCCTTTGCGCCCACGAGTCTGCCCTCAAGGGCGGTGAGATCGTCAAGCTCCCCGCGTTTACCCAATAAAGTACCCCACGGCTCAACACCAAACATCAAGATACGAAAAAACTATGAGTAACGGAAACAATGACGCAGTCGCACCCAACGCCAGTAGGCTGTTGTGGGCCGGCTTCATGGCCATCCTCGCGGCGGGCGTTGGATTCGCCATTCGCGGCGGCATCTTTGACAACTGGGGTGCGGAGTATGGATTCACCGCGCAGCAGTTGGGCGACATCGGCGGGGCGGGATTCACCGGCTTCTGTTTCGGAATTATTCTAGGTGGGGTGGTGTGCGATAAGATCGGCTATGGCAAGCTGGTGATCCTCGCGTTCGTCATGCACGTTCTTTCTGCGGTGGTGACCTTTACCGCCAAGGGGGACACCGCTTACCAGAGCCTTTATTGGGGCATGTTTATTTTTGCCTATGCGAATGGCACCCTGGAGGCCGTGGCGAATCCGTTGGTGGCCACACTCTTCCCGAATAAGCGAACTCACTACCTCAACATCCTTCATGCGAGCTGGCCGGCCGGGTTGGTGATCGGCAGTGTGCTCGGATGGATCCTGGACGACCGTATGAAGCTGAGCTGGCAGATCCAGCTCGCTCTCTACCTGATCCCCACCATCGGTTACGGCCTCATGTTTTTGGGGCAGCACATGCCTAAGTCGGAAGCTTCCAAGCAGGGTCTCAGCTTCGGTCAGATGTTCAAGGATGTCGGTATTCTCGGCGCCCTGATTGTTTGCTACCTCCTCTCCCTCTTCGGTCAAAACGCGCTTGGTCTCAGCCCCGTGGTGGCCTATGGCATTGCTGGAGCCGCGTTGATTGGCGTGGGTGTCCTGACCAAGTTTTCCCTGGGTTCAGCGCTTCTCTTCGTCCTGTTCCTGGTTCACGCGATGGTTGGCGCTGTGGAATTGGGAACCGATGGTTGGATTCAGAACATCACCGGGAATCTTTTCACTTCGCAGGAAGGTAAGTATCTCTTCATGTGGACTTCGGCCATTATGTTCAGCCTCCGGTTTTGCGCCGATTTCATCGAGAAGCGACTCGGCTTATCACCGATTGGATTGCTGGTGACCTGTGCGGTCCTGGGATTTGTTGGACTGCAGCTTGCCAGCAATATGACAACATTCCCCGTGGCCATGGCGGCACTTGGGATCTATGCGGTAGGAAAGACCTTTTTCTGGCCGACAATGTTGGCGGTTGCCTCTGATCGATTTCCTAGAACGGGTGCCATCGCGATTAGCATCATGGGTGGCATTGGAATGATGTCGGCTGGGTTGATCGGATCTCCCGGACTTGGTTATGGCAAGGACCGATTCGCTACTGAAGCGCTCGCTCAGGCGAACCCTGCCGCGCTCGAAGAATTCAAGGCGGCCAAGCCGAGCAAGTTCCTGTTCTTCAACGAAGTGACAGCCTTGGATGGTACCAAGCTCGCGGAGGCTCAAAAGGTTGAAGCTAGCCAGCGCACCCCTTCGCAAGCCGCAGTGGTCGCCGCCAGCATCGCTGGTGACCGCAAGACTCTGAAGGCCGATTCGTTCATCCCGCTAGCGATGGCAGTAGTCTACCTCTTGTTGTTGATCTACTTCAAGAGCATCGGCGGGTACAAGGCCATCCACATCGATGGCAAGGAAGCTGCCCACTAAGGCCTCCTAGATAACTTCAGAATTGTTCAAGAGCGACTCCTTCGGGAGTCGCTCTTTTTTCTGTTCGTTCGTAGCTAGTCCGGTCGTGGGTTTAGGTTGAACCTCACCGGCTCGGCTTTACGGAATTCACGAGCGCTTCCAGGCGGCGTCCATACTCGACGAAGTTTTCCCGGATGGCTTGGTCGTTCGACTTACTGCCCGCATCGTGAAAGACGACCACCATGTGAGGCTCAATCGAAATTCCCCCATCATAGCCTCGCCGCAGCGCGTCCTGGAGAATGTCCTTTACCCGACCTGCACCTTCCCCTGGCCAGCGATAGTCCGCGTCATTCTTCTCTGGATTCCAGGTCGCATCTTTGACGTGGATATGGACCGTGACATCCCGAACCTCGGTCCAGAACTGCCAGGGATCCTGCTTCGGCCAAGGCTTCGTCTGCGAGCGATCGGTGTTGAAAATCGGATTGGCCGTGTCGAATACCCACTTGAGGCCAGGCACTTCCTGCAGCAGTTGCTTGGCGTGCCGTGCACTCATGCCTCCGTAATTCATGCAGTTCTCGTGAACGGGTTGAATCCCTGCATCGAGAAAACGGCGGGTCACTTCGCGAACGCGCTCGAAAACCGCCTGGGGAATCTCCTCGTCGGCATCCGCTGGTTTGAAGCTCATGATCCGGACGAATCGGGCGCCGCAACGCTGCATTCGGGGAATGCACCGGCTGACTTCATCCAACGTCACTTGAAACGGAGGATCATCGATTCGCTTCGCCCAGTTCATGATGGTTGAGCCAAAACAGTAGACCTGAATCCCGACCTCGGAGAATTTCTCCAAGGCCAACTCGAAGGCAGCTTCAGGAATGTCATGAAAGTTGGCTTTCGGAAATCCCGGCACCTCCACGCCCCGCATCTCGATATGCTTCCACCCTAACTCACGGAGGGCGGAGATCTGCGTGTCCAGGGTGTTGCCTGCTTCGTCGCTAATTCCGGTGAAGATCATGAAGGGAAGCGTGACGAGTTGTGGGCTTCAGCTCAAGCTTGGAAGGAAGGGGGGCAATAAGAAAGCGCTTCCGTTGAGGGAAGCGCTTGTGCTTACAGGCTGCTGAGCCGAAGGGATGGTTCTACCAGCGTCCGCGACCGTGGTGGTGGTGGTGCGTGCGATAACCGATCGGCCCGCAACCCCGATAGTGTCCGAATCCAAAGCCGAAGCTGATCACCGGGGCCGGGGCATAGACGGGAGCCACATAGACGGGAGGCGCGGATACATAGACCGGAGCGGACTGGACATACACCGGCTGCTGCACCACATACGACGTGGTGGTCGTGGTGGTGGTCGTGGTGGTGGTCGTGGTGGCAGGAATCGTTGGAGCCGGTGGAGCTACCGGCGCGGCGGCCACGGTGGGGGCATTCGGGATGACGGGCGTAGTGGTCTGCACAGTTTGGTACACCACTTGGGCTGGCTGCGTTTGCACGGTCTGTACGACCACGGGTGCGGATTGCACATAAACCGGGGCCGGCGCCACATACACGGGGGGTTCCAACACTCGGCTGATGGCGTGGGCAGCGAACACTCCCGTCAGGACTTTGCCTGCGGTGGCCCATTCGCGATCGCCGGCGAACGATGTGGAGGCGAAAGGAGAAGAACTGATCACCATTGCGCTCAGAAGAGCTATGCTTGTTTTCATAAACAGTCTTTCTAACAACACCGTCGATTGGACCTTGGTCGTTTGTGCTTTATTCAGTCCCGTACTAGCGCCTAGGGTATCAAGTCTTTACGCATGAGCATGGACCCGGCAGATTCCGTCCCGCCGCACCGCCCTAAGCGGCGCATCCCGCGTTCGTTCAAGGAGTTAACTCCTAGCAACCACTTTAATCCGCGGACGTTTTTTTATGAGATGGTGTGGAAAGCATGGCTGACTCCGCGAACCGGCCAGCACAAACGCCCGGTTTATCCCGAGTTGAGCGCTGGGAAGGTTGCGATCACGTGGATTGGCCATGCCTCGTTTCTGGTTCAGTTCAACGACTTGAACGTCCTCATCGATCCGAACTTCGCGAATTGGCTGTTCCTCCTGAAGCGGCTGAAGCGGTCTGGGATCAGGATCAAGGATCTGCCCCCGATCGACCTGGTGCTGCTGACGCACGCTCACTTTGATCACTTCCACAAACCGACCCTTCGGCGAATCCCAGCACCCAAGATTGGTGTGATGCCCTGGGGGGTGGGGGAGTTGGCGCGAGACCTGGGCTTCGGCCGTATCGTTGAGCTGCAGACCTGGGAGGGCTTCTCAAGCGGCGATTGGAAAGTGACCCTCACGCCGGCGAAGCATTGGGGGGCTCGGACGTTGCACGATCATCATCGCGGCTACGGAGGGTTTCTGCTCGAGCATCAGGGCCGGAAGATCTACCACGCCGGCGATAGTGCTTATTTCGACGGATTCAAGGAGATTGGGCAGCGGTGCGCTCCGGAGATCGCGTTGCTTCCCATCGGGGCCTATTATCCAGACACCTTTCGGCAGGTCCACATGGGACCCGATGAAGCCATGAAAGTGTTCAAGGACCTGGGAGCGCAGTGGTTCATCCCCATGCACTTCGGCTCCTTCAAACTCTCCTTCGAGGCGTTGGACGCTCCCCCTACCTGGCTGAAGCAAATCGCCCACCAGGAGGGCCAAAGCCATCGAGTGCGCATCTTGGAGGAGGGTATTCCGACCGTTTTTTAGGCGGCTTGGCTGAGATCGAGCTGCTTGTCGAGTCGCGTAAAGATGAACGTCCGATACACGTTGGGGTTACCTACCGTGGCCCGCACAGCGGCCCCTCGGTTCTTCGCGTGCTTGATGATCGAGACAATCAGGTTCAAACCGGCGGAATCGACCATTTTGGCCGCGGTCAGATCCAGTTTCAGCGTGGTCCAGTTTGCTTGCTTCAGTCGCTCCCCTTCCAAAAGTCCAAAGGCGGCCTCGCGAAGGCCGTCGACGTTCGTGCTGAGCACATCCCCAGGGAAGGCAATGGACAATGTATTCGTGTTCGTATCCAGATTATGTTTCATAAAGTAACGGGCAAATTGGTGTTAAGTCAGAGTTGGCTAGGCGACGATGGCGGCCAGCGGTGCAGGGTTTAGATCGAACTCGAGTTCCACCTGAGCGCCTCGGCGGCTGGTGGTTATTTTGGTCGCGAGGGCCTCCAACAAGATCAGCCCCCGGTGCTCGCAAACCATGTCCTCCTCTGCTTGCTTGCGATGCGCCGCGCAATCGAAGCTGTGACCAGGTCCAGGATCGGAGATGACGATCCTCAGGATGTTGCGGACGGGTTCACATTCGATCAGGAGCGTGGCGAACTGGTCCTGCAGACCTCCACAACCGTGTTTGAGCGCGTTGATCGTCACTTCCCGCAGGCAAAGGATCACGTCGTAAAAGCGTTCGTCGTTGAGTCCTGGCAGGGCAGTCTTCAGTGATCGCGACCACCGGTCTTGAAGCTCATCGATCCGAGCCGCTTCCGCCCCAGAGTTCCGGGCTTGGTAGACGGGATAAAAGATGGGCTGGCCCGGAACAGGGGGGGCTATATGGATGCAGGCGAAAAGAATGTCGTCCTGCGCCTGCTTCATCCACAGCGGGCTGCAACCTTGCCGCCGCGCCTGCATAAGCGCGAAAGCGCAGCTGAGCGGATTGACGCCGAGTTGGACGGCGAGGTCCTCCAGGCCATCGGTCCAAAGATAAAACCGTCCTGTCCCTGAGATTGGGATTTCAACCGGTTCCTCAACCGCGTCAGGAAACCAGCCGAGCGGAGAACTCCACACATCTCCCATCACCTCGAGGTTGCGGTTTCCGTCCGAATAGACCGGTAGCGGGAACCCACAGCAGAGCGAGCGGGCGATCCCTGAGCCGCGGTGGATCATTAGGGCGCAGACCGCCACTGAGGTTGCGCTGTCACCTCCCCCCTGGGCCGCGCCATTTTGATTGGAGTCGCTCAGCAGGTATTGGTTGAATCGCTTGAGCACCTCCTCGATGGGGGTTTGGGCTTCGATCATACCTCGGACGAAGCCTTGGAAATAGGATGATAGATAGGCCGCCCTCAAGTCGTGTCCGGAAACATCGGTGGCCAGCACCAGGAATCGATCGTCGCCCAACGGGAACACCCCGAGATAATCGCCGCCGGCCTCATGGCTGGGATGATAGCTCAGGTCGACGGCGAGGCCGCAGTTCGGAATCGCCCCCCCGACCATCCGCAGTTGCTCCCGGCCCACCGCCAGCACATCGGAAGCCGCGCGCTGAAGTTCCCGCGCGCGACTCGTGTTGGCACAGGCTTTCTGGACCGCTGACAACAAAGCTTTGGCCTCAATCGGCTTGTCGAGAAAGTCACAAGCACCTTGGCGTAGGCTGGCCATCACCAGCTCCTTCTCGCCCTCGGCAGTCACCATAATGGCTGCCATCTCGGGAGCATTGTTTTGCAGCCAGGTCAGCATCCAGAGTCCGTCCTTCTCCGGCATCCGGTAGTCCGTCACGATGCAGTCGAAGGATTCGAGTTTCTCGCTTCCGCTCTTCAACATGCCGAGCGTGTGATCGACTCCAGAGGACTCGACTACTTGATAGCTCGCTCGCTCGAGGAACGCGATGAGGCACCGACGAGACATACGGTCGTCGTCGATCACCAAGATTCGTCCCGTGGTGAGCTTGTTGTTGCTGTCGGCTTGCATAGGGGATCCCTAGGAAGGAAACCCAAGTCCTTTATCGACCGATATGCCGTGTTGCTTGAGTTGAACCGGCCAGCTATCGGCCTGGAAACTTGCCATGGGGATCTCTCGCTCCTCCAAGCGCTTCCTGCCGCCTTCTCGGAAAAATACCACTGGCGTGGTGAGGAGAATTGCCGCCTCGGTCCCCAGGGCAGCTGCCTCAGGAATTGGTTGGGCAACCCCAGTGGAGCGCGCTTTCCCATCGGTCTGGGCTTCGGAGTTCGTCCCTGGCCGGGGGTATCTTCGATAGCTATTCATGTCATGTCTTAAGACTCGTCTGCCGGGCCCCTGATGGACCCAAGCCCCCGGAGTTCGAATGTCGAGCCGGTCGGGTCAGCTTGTCTCGCAGTCCGGCTCGTAGCAGTTCCAATACCAAGCTCGGTTTGACGCCCGCTCGTCCGGTGAGCGTGGAGCCTCAGGGGGCTAGCATTTTCCTCGCCGGAATCCCGGCCAGCGTGTCATGCACCGTCTGGAGGAGTTTCGCGGTGGCATAGGGTTTGAGGAGGAATGGTATCTGCATTTCGTCCTCCAACGGCTGGAAACGTTCCGGGGGTGACATACCGCTGGTGGCGATCAGCCGTAGATCTGGGTCCAGCTTATGGAGGGCCTTGAGAGTCGTGGCCCCATCCATCTCGGGCATCATCATGTCGGTGATGGCCAGGGCGATTTCTCCCCGGTGCTGAGCCACCAGTGCCAAGGCGCCGGATCCCTCGCTGGCAGTGAGAACGCGGTAATTGTAGCGCTCGAGGATGGACTTCGTGATATCTCGGAATGAACTCTCATCGTCGATGACCAGCACACACTCCCCTTTTCCGGACCAACGAACGGGATCTTGTTTCTGAACGGTGATTTGCCTCTCGGTCGCCAGTGCTGGGAGGTAGACGGTGAAACGGGTTCCTTTGCCCGGCTCGCTATAGACGTTGAGAAAGCCCCCATGCCCCTTGACGATGCCGAGCACCGTCGAGAGACCCAGCCCGGTGCCACGACCCGAGTCTTTGGTGGTGAAAAAGGGCTCGAAAATCTTTTCGATGATCTCGTGCGGGATCCCGCTGCCGGTGTCGGTGACGGAGATCACCACATAGGGGCCGCATCGTGCATCCAAATGCAGCCGGGTGTAGGGTTCCTCCAACTCCCGATTGAACACTTCGATGCAGAGTTTCCCACCAGTGAGCATGGCGTCGCGCGCGTTGACGCACAGGTTCAGGAGAACCTGATGGAGTTGGGTTGAGTCGCCTTTGATCATCCACAGGTTAGGGGCGATTCGAGTTTGGATCTCGATCGACTTAGGGAAGGTGTCGTGGGCGAAGTCCCGCATCTGGTTCACCAAATGATGCACCTGCAGAGGGAGCTTTTCACCATCCGCGCCTTTCGAGAAGGCCAGGATTTGCTTCACCATGGCCGCTCCGTGCTGAGCGCTGCTCTGGACGGTGTTGAGCAGCTTTTTGGCCCGTGGTTCGGTGGTGACATCCTGCAGGATCTCCACAGCCATCAGGATAGGGGTCAGCACGTTGTTGAGGTCATGGGCGATGCCATTGGCCAAGGTGCCGATGCTTTCGATTCGCTGTGATCTCAGCAGTTGCGCTTCCAGAACCTTCTTCTCCGAGACGTCCCGGGCGGTGGCGTAGATGAGGTGTTGGCGGGGGAGGCTCGAGGCTCGCCATTGCAGCCACCGGTACGACCCATCGGCCGAAGAGCACCGGATTTCGAACTCCAGCGATGTAGCGCCATCTGCGAGCGAGCGCATTGCCGACGCGAGCCGAGCCTGGTCCTCCGGATGAACCCAGTGGGAGAGAGGATACTTGACCAGTTCCTCGATCTCATGGCCCAGGGTGCGCTGCCAGGCCGGGTTGAGCTGGAGAATGCATCCCTTGGCATTCAAGATTCCGAGCAGGTCCCCGGAGAGCATGAAGAAGCGGTCCCGTTCCTCCGATAGCCGCTTTTTTTCGACCCGCTCGAGCTTCTCGTTGAGGATTCTCCGGACCGCGATCGGGAGTCGGCGCAGACGGTCTTTGGCAACGTAGTCCGTCACTCCGGATCGCAGCGCCTCCGCCACATTCTCTTCGCCGATGCCTCCGGTGACCAGAATCACGGGGATCTCTCGGCGAAACTTGTGCAGGACTTCCACCGCGTCAACTCCGCAATCGGTCCCCGGTTCGGGTTCGGCCAACACCACATCGTAGTTGCAGCTCCAAACTCGAACGGAGAACTCCTCTCGGGTTTTCACGCCGTCCAGTTGAACGTCCCAGCCGGCGCGTTCTAGTTCTTCGCGGTAGGGGATTGCGGTCTCGGATCCCGCCTGCCAGAGAAGCACCCGCAAGACGCTGCGTAGTCCGCCCCCTACATCCTGCTCAGGAGCCAAGCCGTTGAGTGGGGCTTTTGGATTCTCCATGCTCATTCAGTTTTGGTTTTCTGGATCAATTCCTCGCGACTCCCTGGTTCGCCGACAGCGGCGGACTCGGGCCGATCCTGCAATCGGCCCCTGTAATGATCGTCCGGACTTCCACAAGATTGAGGGACTATTTGCTGTCTGGATCGCCTCAATTTCGTGGTACGGGTTGCCGATTGAAGAGGAACGACCTCCGGTGGAGGACGAACTGGGAGGAAATCGGTATGGCTATGAGACTGGATATTCTACGAATTCTGAAGACCGGGTGCCTTGGATGCCTGATGTGGAACGCGCTGCCGGTGGTTGCCGACCACCCTGCTCCGGCAGGTAACGCACATGGATCAGACCCGCACGACGTGGTGGCGGTTCGCAAAGGGGCCGACCAAACCCTGGCGCTGATCCGTGAAGCCTCCTTGGCCTTACTCAAGGAAGGCAACGCCCGGTATGCCCAAGGAAAGTCCAAACATCCCAATCAGGGTGCCGATCGGCGCAGCATCGCCGTCTCCGACGGCCAAAAGCCCTTTGCAACCGTCCTTGCCTGCTCGGATTCCCGCAGCCCAGTCGAGGTCCTCTTTGATCGAGGCGTGGGTGAGCTTTTTGTCGTGCGGGTGGCCGGCAATGTGGCTGATGAAAGCCAGGTTGCAACGATTGAGTATGGGGTTGAGCATTTGGGCACCCCGTTGCTGGTTGTGCTGGGACATAGCGCCTGCGGGGCGGTGACTGCGGCTACCAAGGGCGGGGAGTTGCCGGGGCATCTTTCCGTGCTGATCAATCGAATCAAGCCCGCTGTTGCGAAGGCCCGGGCTGTCGGCGCCGGACCTGAACGGATCGTGGCGGCCGCTATCCAGGCTAACGTTTGGCAGCAGATCGAAGATATCCTCTCCTCCAGCGGCATTGTTCGGGAGAAGGTTCGTGAGGGAGCACTGCAGATCGTCGGCGGCATTTATGATCTCGAGAAGGGCACCGTGGCTTGGCTGGGATCGCATCCTGGCCAGGATGCGGTGATTGTGCAGGCTGAGGAGGCTGAGAAGACTGCGGAACTTGCTCGGGCCACAAAGGCTGCGCGAGAGGCCGCAGCTGAGCATCCATCCGACGCGCCTGTCGTTCAAGATTCTCACGCGGATGATGATGGCCACGCTGTGCCGGCCCCAGCGCGCCCTCTACCCTCGTTCCCGTCATCGCTGCTTCCGTCGAAAGATGTGAAAGCCAGAACGCGCACGAAGCCACAGGACACTCACTCCGAGCCACACCATTAAAAGTGGAGGCGACCCCTTCGCCTTCTGAAACCCCGCATGGAGTACCATGCGGGGTTTCCTTGTACCAAGTGGATCGCGGAGCAGTCCGACGAGACTTAGAGTTCATTTGTCCGCTTTCAGGCGGAGGGGGCCCCGATTGGAGATCGAGCGCGGGTACCTGCTAAAGCAGGAACTCCATACCCCGAAGGGGCCGTTCCGAGTACGGAGTTCCGCCTTCAGGCGGAAAGGCGCAGGAAATGACCTAGCGGTCGAGGACTTAGCGATTGAGCACTCACGAATCCCAGCGCAACCGCCCAAGGGCGAACGGTCTGATTGGCAGTGGGTGAGGTTCACGCGGGGTACAACCTGAATCTCACCCACTTTATATCACCCCCTCCCACTACCTCTATGGAGATCCACGCTAGCGAAACCTGGTCTTTGGGTTTAGCCTAACGCTAATGGAATCAGTCCATCCCTTGCTGGAGCCGCCCCGGCTGAGCCGAGGCCTCGTCTTCCTGGTTTCGTCGATGCTCTGCTTTCATCTGGCTTATGCCCTGCCAGGTTGGGGTTGGCTGATCTGCGGTTACCCCATTCTCCTGGTCCAGGCGCTACCGCACCTCTCTCCACGCCAAGCCTTCTATTGCGGGATCGGCATCGGGTTCCTGTGCTTCGGGCCGCAACTCCATTTTTTCTGGGGATTGTTCAATGCGGCCGCAGTGGTGCTGTGGCTTATTCTGGCGCTCTGGATCGCTTTATTTCTTCTACTGGGCAGGATCGCACTGGAGCGCTGGGGGGTGTTGATCGGCGGGTGCTCGCTTCCCTGCTGCTGGACAGGTTTCGAATACTTTCGAAGTGAGCTTTACTACCTCCGTTTCTCCTGGCTGAACACCGGCTATGCGCTGAGTGATACGCCCCTGGCACCGGTCCTCGGGGTCTGGGGCATGTATGGCGTCGGCTGGTGGCTGGTCGGGTTAGGGGGGGCGTTGCTCGTAGCGCCCTGGCGCCGACGCCTCGGAATGCTCAGCATATGGCTGCTGGTGGGTGCACTTCCATTCCTGCTGCCTCGTCCTGCCAGAACCGAGGTGGGAAGCGTCGAGGTGGCCGGCATGCAGCTTGAAGAAAGCAATCCCTCGGAGTTGCCTAAGTATCTCGATCGTCTGGCTCGGGCTTATCCGAATGCCCCGCTGCTCGTGCTTCACGAGTATCTCCTGGGCGGCGAACCCCCGCTAACCATCAAGCAATGGTGTCGTGACCATCAGAAGTGGCTCGTGATCGGAGGAAAGCGGGTCTTAGACGGAGATCGCTGGCAGAACACGGCCTTTGTGGTAGGACCGGACGGCTCGGTCGTTTTCGAACAAGGAAAGAGCGTTCCCATCCAGTTTTTCGACGATGGCATTCCCGCTTTCGAGCAGAGGCTGTGGGATAGCCCCTGGGGCAAGCTCGGCATCGGGATCTGCTACGACCTGAGCTACACCCGGGTCATGGATCGCCTGGTTCGGAAGGGGGCTCACGCATTGGTGATACCCACGATGGATGCCATCAGCTGGGGGGCTTACCAGCATGGCATCCATGCCCGCGTGGCTCCCACTCGGGCACGGGAGTACGGTCTGGGTGTTTTTCGAGTGGCTAGTTCGGGTGTCTCTCAGTTGATTTCGCCGGCCGGGGCAATTCTGGCCAGTGCCCCGTGCCCAGGACAGGAGGCGATGCTCGGAGGGCGGCTCAGCTTGGTTTCGGGGGGGCGTGCGCCGCTGGATCGATGGTTGGCTCCCTTCTGCGTGGGATATGTGGTGATCCAGGTGCTCTGGATTGGCTATCGCTCCTATTTGACAGGCCGCAGAAGCAACGTATGATGGCGGGCCTTTATGAATCGTCATCCGCATGTCGCTGTCGTTGGTGCAACCGGGGCCGTTGGGATTGAAATGCTTAAGACGCTGGAGAAGCGTCAGTTTCCCGTCGGCAAGCTTACTCTTTTGGCGTCCGCTCGGTCCGTCGGCAAAAAGCTGAAGTTCCAGGGCAAGGAGCATGTGGTCGAAGAGTTGACGCCCAGCAGCTTCTCGGGGATCGACATTGCCCTCTTTAGCGCGGGCGGCGGAATCTCCCGTGAGTTTGCCCCCATTGCGGCCAAGGCCGGCTGCGTGGTGGTGGACAACTCCAGCGCGTTTCGAATGGATGACCAGGTGCCCTTGGTGGTCCCGGAGATCAATCCCGAGGATGTGGCTAAGCACCACGGCATCATCGCCAATCCCAACTGCACCACGGCCATCACGCTGATGGCGCTTTACCCGCTTCACAAGGCGTTTGGCGTCAAGCGCATCTTCGCTTCCAGCTATCAGGCGGTTTCCGGCACCGGAGCCAAAGCGATCGAAGAACTCGAGCGTCAGGTATCCGAAGTGGTGAACAACCAGCCGGTAACTCGTGAGGTTTATCCGCATCAGATCGCGTTCAACGTGCTTCCACACGTCGACTCCTTCCTGCCTACCGGTTATACGAAGGAAGAAATGAAGATGGAGAATGAGGGGCGCAAGATCATGCACCATCCCTCGTTCAAGGCGAGTGTCACCTGTGTTCGTGTTCCGGTTTATCGCGCTCATTCGGTGGCGATCACTGCCGACTTCGAAAAGCCTGTAACTGTCGAGGCCGCGATGGCGGTGTTGCGCCAGGCCCCCGGACTCGATGTTGTCGATAATCCCGCGAAAAATGAATATCCGCTGCCCCTCACGGTGGCGGAAAAGTACAACTGCGAAGTGGGCCGCGTCCGCAAAGACTGCGCCTTGGACAATGGCCTCTGCTTCTGGGTCGTCGGTGATCAGTTGCTGAAGGGCGCTGCGCTCAATGCGGTCCAGATCGCTGAAGTGCTGCTTCAGTAGCCGTGCCCCTAGCGTGCCGGCTGAGCACCGGCTGGCGCGCCTCTCTGGCCTTCCGCTCCAGCAGGACTCGGCTCCTTCAAATGCTGGGTCCAGTGGCTGAGAAAGAACCTTTTCTCGGGGGGGAGAAAGGTGGGCGCTTGCCCCAGTATGGGACGCAGCGCTGTGGTCATCTGCACCATCACCAGCGCGAAAAGAATCATCCAGGCTTTGAGCCCGGCGCCGCCCCCTTGTCCGAGAACGCGAAATCCGGCGAAAAAGAAGCGTAGTGCGAAACCCAGGGCGACGGCCCAAAATCCAAGGTGGAGGAAACCCATCCACCCCAGCGAATCAGTGCTCTGCCCGAAGATCCAGGCGATCGGCGCAAAACCGACGAGCAGGATGGTCATCAACGCCAACAATCCAGCCAGCAGTCCGACCACTTCGCTTAGCTTCGTTTTCGCGCCTCCCAGGCAGGCGAAGATATAGAGGCTGGGCAGGCAGATGAGCGCGGAGATCAGCAGCCCCAGCACCACTTTGAGCGGAGCAGCCCAGAGTTGATCTCCTCCGGCGAAGGTTCCAATGACGATCCCATAAACCCCCATGCAGAGCGCGGCGATCCCTATCAGCGCCAGAATTGTAGCACCGGCCCCCGGTTTTCGCAGATGGCTCCAGAGATCAGCCGGTCTCCGGAGCAGCGCCTCCATGGCGGAGAAGACCCCTTGAATTGGAACCTCGGGCGCGGGCGCTCCGCCATCAACCGGAGGAAGGGGAGGGGGAAGCGATACGTCATTGGGTGTCATAGATGGGGGGGGCGTTGAATGTTGAGTTAGCTGATCAGTTGTAGGACGTCATGAAAAACCGTCTCGAAGAAACTTCCGCGGAAGGCATCGGGGCGCAGGAACTCCACCGGCAACCAAGGTGCCCCGATGAAGGGACGCAAAATCCAGATGAATTGGCTGCCGAGGAACAGATTGGTGGCCAACCAGGACCCGAGCACCCGAAACGCCACGGCACGGCTTCCCGCCAGCTTCTTCAGGAGTTGCCAAAGCCGGACGTGAGCAGCAACGCCTGCCAGTCCAATGGAACCGACATGAAATAGTTTTACCCAGGCGTGGACGTTGGATCCTGCGGAGGGAATCTCGCCCAGGGGAACCATGTTCCAAGCTAGAAAGAACGCAACCGGACTCAAGGCGCCCAGGACTAGTGAAGCAATGGCGAAACTGGCGAGGATTGCGCCCAGCGACTCCCGAAACCGGATGTTCAAGCCCAGCAACGGGGCGAGCATGCCGTTGAGCAATGCGGTCCCTAAGGTGGTGAGGATAATCACCGACGGAAACTTGATCGCCGCAAACCCGGCTTGCAGCGGCGACCGCCAGAGGCCGATGCTCGCTCCATACAGAGCGGAGCCAACCAGGACCATCACCAGCGGACTTGCGCTGGCATGTGGGTGCCCCGACCTTAGCCAACGTTCGATGGACTTCACCTCCCCCCTGAGGAGATTCGGGATCTCCAAGGGGTATGCCGTATCCTTCACAATGAATCGGACATCTGGAAGGGACTGCCGTTCAATCTTCGGGCCGAGTTAGATTGAAAGTCGTTGTGAATTCTATGGCGTTTTTCCCAGGGTAGCTCGTTCCTCCCAACTCTGGGCTTTGAGGCGCAATCCCGTTGGGATAGGGACCGAAGCACTCCGAACTTGTGGGTAATGCTGAGAGGGGGCTACAGCAGTCCATGACGCTTCGCGGCATTAAA
>JAEUHE010000161.1 GCA_016793885.1 Verrucomicrobiales bacterium | reverse complement strand
GCCCCCCACCCCCCCCCCCACCGCCCCCGCCCCCCCACCGCCGCCCGCCGGCCACCCCCGCCCCCAGGGAACCACGACCAACTCGTTGAACGTACGTTCAACGAGTTGGTCGTCGGAATTCGGACGGAAGGAGTTCGAGTCTGGATATAAAGCCAAGTCATCAAGTCGCTTGCGACGCTCTGAATGGCGAAAAGTTTCCACCGACCACCCCATTCCGCGACCAACTGAGTGAACGTACGTTCACTCAGTTGGTCGCGGAATCCGGTGAGCGATGGCGTGGTAATCGTTTCCCAACGGAGGACGGACGGGGCTCCACCTCAGGCCAGGATTCCTTTCACTACTTCCCCATGAACATCGGTCAGTCGGTAATCCCGACCTTGATAGCGAAAGGTTAGCTGGGTGTGGTCGATTCCCAACTGATGGAGCAGGGTGGCGTTGAGGTCAAAGAAGCTCACGGGGTTCTCCACAATGTTGTAAGCAAAGTCATCGGTTTTGCCGTAGGTGGTTCCCCCTCGGATTCCTCCGCCACTCAGCCAAATGCTGAAACACTTCGGGTGATGATCACGTCCGATCTTGGGCGAACTGACGTCTCCCTGCCCGTACACCGTTCGACCGAACTCGCCTGCCCAGACGACGAGTGTGTCCTCCAGTAGTCCACGTTGTTTGAGGTCGGTGAGTAGGGCATAGCAGGGCTGATCGACATCGTAGCATTGTCCCTTGATCTGGTCCTTGAGACTGAAGTGCTGATCCCATCCGCGGTGATAGAGTTGAATGAAGCGCACATTCCGTTCGGCGAGCCGGCGTGCGAGCAGGCAGTTGGCGGCGAAAGTTCCAGGCTTTCGCACCTCCGGCCCGTAGAGGTTGAGCACATGAGCTGGCTCTCTCGAAAGGTCCCCCAGGTCCGGCACGCTGGTTTGCATCCGGAAGGCCATTTCATACTGGGCAATTCGAGTTTGAATTTCGGGGTCGCCCACGGTTCCCTGCCGAAGCTGGTTTAACTCGCGCACACCCTCAAGCATGCTGCTCCGCGTGGAGCGATCCACTCCTGGAGGATTCGATAGGAACAGGACCGGGTCACCGGCCGAGCGGAAGCGCACACCCTGAAACTCGCTGGGGAGGAAACCCGACGACCACAGCCGGTCGTACAGCGGTTGGTCACCCGGACGCCCCGTGCCATCGGAGGTCAACACCACGAACGCGGGCAGATCCTGATTCTCGCTACCCAACCCATACGCGAGCCAGGAACCGAAGCTTGGCCGGCCCGCGATCTGGGACCCGGTGTGCACAAAGGTGATGGCCGGATCATGATTGATCGCATCGGTGTGCAGAGTGTGGACCAGGCACAAATCATCAGCCGCCTGGCTGAGGTGGGGCCACAGTTCGCTCATCCAAGCCCCGCCTTGACCATGCCGCCGGAACTCGAATGGGCTGGGAAAAATGGGGAGCTTGCTGTAGCCGGAGGTCATTCCGGTCAGCCGCTGACCTTGGCGAACGCTCGGAGGAAGGTCTTCCCCCCTCAGTTTGGCGAGTCCTGGCTTGTGGTCGAACAGATCCAGGTGAGAAGGAGCGCCGCTCTGATGCAGATAGATGATGCGCTTAGCCTTGATCACCGGACGACGATATCCGGCGGTGGCGGTCTCCTTTGCTGAGCTGGCTCCGCTTGCGAATAAGGAGCCGAGCGCCAGCAATCCCATTCCGGCGGCGGACCGTTCTAGAAATGCGCGCCGCCGCAGCGGGTCGATGAAGAATGGCGGTAGGTTCATGGCTATTCCTTGGTGATGAATTCGTCCAGGTTCATCAAGGTGCTGGCCACCAGAGTGTAGGCGGCCAACTCCTGGACGTTGAGCGAGGGATCGGCTTTCGACGCGCCCACGGCGACTAAATCCTCCGCGGCGATCCGGTTGGAACGATACCGCTCGAGCTGGGACTCCGTGATGCGGCGCAGGGCGGCGAGTTCCTGCGTTTCAGGCGGGCGGCCGAGAGCTGTTTGAACCATGAACGCAATGCGGCCATCGAGGGTGGCGTTGGCGCGCATGGTGCGCTCGGCCAGCCGACGAGAGGCCTCGACAAAAGTCACCTCATTCATCAGGGCGAGGGCCTGAAGCGGGGTGTTCGTTCGTGGACGCTTGACCGTGCACGCTTCCCGCGAGGGGGCATCGAAGGTCGCCAAACTCGGGTTAAAGCGAGTTCGCTGCCAGAGCGAATAGAGCGATCGACGATAGAGCTGGGGGGATTCCTTGGGTTTGTCGCCGGGCAGATAGGGGGTGACCGATGGGCCGCCGACCTGTTCCACCAGGCTTCCCGACACTGCAAGCGCGAGGTCGCGAATCGCCTCGGCCGGTAGGCGGAAGCGCGGCCCCCTGGCCAAAAGCCGGTTTTCCGGATCGCGTTCGCGCAGGGCAGGTGAACAGGAGGAGCTTTGCTGGTAAGTCGCGCTGGTGACAATCTTCTTCAGTAGCGACTTGATATCCCAACCTCCTTGCATCCAGTCCACCGCGAGCCAATCCAAAAGCTCCGGATGCGAGGGTACCTCCGCCTGGGTGCCGAAGTCCTCGGAGGTGCGGACCAGCCCGATGCCAAAAAGCTGCTCCCAGACGCGATTAACGAAAACTCTTGCTGTCAGCGGGTTGTTGGTGGACACCAGCCAGCGAGCCAGGTGGAGTCGATTGGGGGAAGCCGAGGGTCCCAGGGTGCCTAAGGAGGCGGGAATGTTGGCCGAGACCTGCTCGCGGGGCGCATCGTATTGTCCCCGGAATAGCACTCGGGCGGTTGCCGGCTCAGGGCGCTCGGCCATGACCATCACCTCCGGCAAGTCCTTTTGAAATTCCTCCAGCTTGGCAACCGCTTCCGCGAGGGCCACGTGCTGGGTGGCCAGTGATGAAGACAGAAAGGTTCGATAAAAGGATCCAGCTTGGATCTGCTCCTGCGGTGATCGCTGGAGTGGCGAACTACTCAGCGCCATGGCCTGCGGGATCGCGGCGAGCAGCCTGACCTCCCGGTCCGTCAACGCCCGATCAAACCAGCGCAGATCATCGACCCAGCCTCTCAAACCGGCCTGCCCGCCTCCTCCTCCGATGGTGAGCGGTTCCGCGTTCACGAGCGTGCTGAGACCCCGGGCGGATGCCTTGATCGGCTCCAGTTGTTGAGCTTGGCCATTGACGAACAGCGTCGGACCGCGTCGTCGACGCTTGCCATCCAGGACCAAGGCGATGTGGGTCCATTCGTGAAGGGGAAGCTGGAGGTTCGAAGTCATCTCCAGCGGCACCATCGTCGCGTCAAATTCGAAAATCTTGTGATGTGCCTCGAAATGCAGATGCCCGTTGGTCAGCGTCAGCAGGATGCCGATGGGAAACAGTTCCTGGCGTCCCAGCTTATGCAGGATCACTCCGCTCGGTACCTCGGGTCGCAGCCAGAAAGCCAACGTGGCGCGATCCTGATCCAGGACGCCGGACAGCGCCAGGGCAGGTTCAAGCCCGGACAGTCGAAGTGACTGTCCAACCGCCCCGTCTCCAAACTCCGGTTGGACCGGGCTTCGGACGGCGACCGTTTTGGCAAACGCCACCCGCTGCGTGATCTCTTGTGAATTCGAGATGATGGATTGAATCACGTCCGTCACTTGGTTGGTGGTAATCTGCGTGCGGTTCGTCAGCGTGGTGCGCGTTCCGAAACGCCCCGCCAGCGATCCGTCGAGAGGGAGATGGAGTACCTGGCTGGTGGGAAAGAGGAACGACTGTACGCGGTTTGGACCGACGGCCATGTCGACCTCCAGGTGAGGTTGAAGTTCTCGTCGAAACTGCCGAGAGCGGCGGCGCTCCCAGGCTTGTTGCTCGTGGGACAGCATCAAGGAGGTCTCCATCCGACGCACCTCCGCCTCTCGCTCCTGCACAGTGGCTTCAAGGGCTGCGAGCTTCTCCTGATCGGCCGGTGTGGGAGCCCGCAGCGAGGGGGCAAACGCGGGATCGTTTCCATCCCAGAACACCCCTCGCTCGGGTAGATTGTTGAAAAAGGCGAAAAACTGGTAGAACTCGGTCTGGGAAATAGGGTCGTATTTGTGGTCGTGGCAGCGTCCGCATCCCATGGTGAGCCCCAACCACACGGCCGACGTCGTTTCGACGCGATCGATCACATTCTCCACCAGCCATTCCTCATTGATGGATCCGAACTCCGTGTTGAAGCGATGGTTTCGGTTAAATCCGGTCGCGAGTCGTTGATTCAGAGTCGGGTTTGGCAGGAGATCCCCGGCGAGTTGCTCGATGGTGAATTGGTCGAAGGGCAGATTTCGGTTAAATGATTCGATGACGTAGTCGCGCCACCGCCACATGCTGCGGAACGGGTCCCCTTGGAACCCGCTGGTGTCAGCGTAGCGGGCCAGATCCAACCAGCGAGAGGCCATGTGCTCCCCGTAACGAGGGGAGGCGAGAAGCTGATCCACCCGATCGGAGACCGCTTGCCGAGGATCCTGCCGGAAAGCGCGCACGAAATTCGAGGTCTCTTCCGGGCTAGGCGGCAGTCCCGTGAGATCGAGACAGAGGCGACGATGCAGAGTTTCGGGGGCGGCCGGCGGCGCGGGCTGCAGGTTCTCCACCTCCAATCGCGCGCGGACGAAAGCGTCGATGGGGCTTTGGACTGAGTTCGTCTGCCGAGGGGCGGGCGGCGTGGGCCGGCTGGGTGGGGTAAAGGCCCAGTGATTGGTTCCACTCGGTCCTTGCGCGGTGCCCGGCTGCGGAAGCCCGAGCAGGAGCCAGGCGGCTAAGATCAAAGCTGACGATCGCATCACAATTTGGGAATCTGGAGCTCCCAGATGCGGAGTTGTTGGATCTTCCAGGAGCCGACAGGCTCGTGGAAGCGGAACGTGCGCGTCTTGCCTTCCGGCAGCATGAGGCTCGTGAGGCAGACGAGCCCATCGTTCCCGAACACTTCGAGGGACGACCGGTCGATCAGGAGGTTCAGCTTTATTTTTCCCTCCTGCAACCCGAGCGGAGCCTCGTAGCGCCCCGGAAACTTTTCGTGGAAATCGATCCGTCCGGAGCGGGTCCGATCCAGGATGAGGGAACTGCGACCTGGATCGTAGCGCACCTCGACCGTTTCGTTGCGCTCGGTCGCCAACTCCAGGGTGATACCCTCTGTGCCGCGCGACTGGAGTTCCAACTCCACCTCGAGCAGCGGGGTCGCGAATTCTCGTTTCTGCAGCCACTGGTTGGCTTTCACCAGTGAGGCCCCGGAGAAACGATGCTGCTTTCCGCGGTAGTTGGCCAGCTCGCGCACCGGCCGCTGCACCAGCGTCATGCCTGTTGGGGTGGATCGTAGCATCAACTCTCGGGGAATCGACATGGCGCTGCGCCAAGGGACTGTCGGAACGTCGTTGGCATACTCCCAATTACTCATCCACCCCAACCAAAGTCGGCGACCATCGCGGACCGGGATGTCACTCCAGGACACCGCCGCGTAGAAATCGCGTCCCCAATCGGCCCACAACGCTGGCGTATGCGCGGGGCGCGCCGGTTCGTCGGCGAGCACAAAATGATCGGCGTTGATGTGGCCCCAACCTCCCTGCTCGCGGTCAACCACCTCGAGGATACCTTTCTTTCCTTGAAGATCCGATACACTCCAGGATTTCCAGGAGAGCCGTTCGGCATTGTCCCCAGTGGCGGAGCGCACCACGGTTCCGTCGACGCGCAGATTGACGCAGGTCTTGTCGGCGTGATTGCCGCCGCCGATCAAGAAACTTAGGTGTTTTCGGTTGATTTCAAAAGGGGTGGACGTGAGGGATCCCTGGGACTTGTCGCCTCCCGTGAAGCTATTGAGTAGTCCCGTTCCGCGGAACCCGTCCACCGCCTGCTGTCCTCCAATTTTTCCCCGAGCGGGGGACGTGCCAAAAGCCTCACCCGTTGCCTTCCAGGATCCATAGCCTTCTCCCTCAAAGTCTCCCAGAATGAGCCCGTTCGGGACGACCTCCGGCTGTGGCTTCGGAAACGAGGCATCTAGACTGAATTCGTTTCCATCGAAGTCTCCTACGAAGTATTGACACCCCGATCCACCTGCCGGCGCTCCGGATCCCACATTCACCACCAGAACCCATTTCTTCTGCTGGCCTGATCCCTCAACTTTGACAGGGAAAAGATCCGGACACTCCCAGATCCCCGTTGTGGATCCAGCAGGCCCAAAATCACTCAGATGCGACCATTGCTTCAAGTTTGCAGACGCGTAGAAGCGCACTTGACGATGCTGAGGCCACGAGACCGCCATGATCCACTTTTGGGTGGGCTCATGCCAAATCACTTTGGGATCACGGAAGTCGGCTTCGCCGATATCCAGCACCGGGTTGCCGGCGTACTTTGTCCACGTCCGTCCTCGATCATTGCTGTAAGCGATCTGTTGGTTCTGCAACGGTTTGGTGGTGTAGTGTCCGGTATAGATCGCCACCATCGGCGGTTTTCCATCCTGGCCGAAGCCGGAGGTGTTTTTCCAATCCACCACCGCACTGCCCGAGAAAATCATCACCCCATTCTCTTCGAGTAGAGCGATCGGGAGATGTTCCCATCGAACCAGATCACGACTGACCGCATGTCCCCAGCTCATGTGCCCCCAACGAATTCCGAAGGGGTTGAACTGATAAAAGAGGTGATACTCCCCCTCATAATAGACCATGCCGTTCGGGTCATTCATCCAATTGGTCGCCGGAGTAAAGTGAAACTGGGGACGCCACGTTTCCGTCGGAAGCGTCGAATCAGCGGAACTGGCGGCCATCGGCAGCAGGCTGAGAAGTGCCAACAGAAGGTGGGTAAGTGGGTGGGAGGTGGTGCCAAGAGTCATAAAGCGGGGTGGGTGAGGAGTAAGTCGCGTGAGTCTGTAGGAAGCGGAGTTTCGGAAACGGTGCCATTTGCCCACCGGACCCACAGGCCCGTGGGAGAGTCGTTCGTGCGCAGGCCCAGAATTTGGACCGAGCTTTCCTGCGACCAGTATCCAGAACCTAACGTGAAGGATCGCGCCGGACCGAGGGAACGGGAGTATTTGACTCGAACCACGGCACCGATCCCTTCGGGGTTTGTCGCCGGACCTTGGAGCCGTACGCGAATGCCCGGCCGGCCTTGGTCGTTGTGATAAAGTTTCACCGGTCCGTTATTCTGAGCGACGGCGAGGTCGGGGCGGCCGTCGGCATCATAGTCGCAGAGGGCGGTTGCGCGGCCGTCCCCGACGATGCGGAGTCCGCTCACGTTGGCATCCACCGCTTGCAGTCCACCTTTCCCATCCCCACGCAGCCACAACCCACGCCCGCAGTCCAGTCGGCCCTCTTCGGTTAACATCCCTGCAAAGTTCTGGCTGAGCACGACATCCTCGTGCCCGTCTCCGTCCAGGTCGCCAATGGAAACCCCGAAGGCGGGTGCCCACTGGGCCTCTGCCGGCAAAGCACGAGCCTCGAAGTGATCGCCACGATTCAGGAAAAGGGTGGTCTCCAGACAGCGTGCCGTCAGGTAGTGCGGCGCCCCGTTGGGCGTCGAGAACAGTTCTTCGCAAGTAATGCGGGAGTAATCGGCGAAATGGGGGTAGCGTTCGGAAACAGCGGGATAGGTGGCCCGGAGGCGATCGAGCGTGACGAAGGGAACGTAACCGCCCTGGGCGGGATCGAAGTAAGACTCACTGAGGGCGAGTGGGCCGCCCTCCGTCCACTCGCCATAGTACAGCCGGAGCGGCTGGCCGCGATGACGTTCATAGCGCGAGTTCCGTCCCCAGTTCGAGGCAACAAAATCGAGCCGTCCATCCTCATCAAAATCCCCGGCTGCAATCCCATTCCACAAGCCGGTGAACTGGGCCAGCTGCCACGATGCGGTCTGCTCTTTCCATGCGCCTGCCCTCCGGGCGTACACGCGCACAGGTCCCCATTCGCAGGCGGCTAGCAGCTCCGGGGATCCGTCACCATCGAGGTCCGCCCAGGTGGCGCCGCTCACGAGGCTGGCCTGCTGGAAGACTTCTGCCGCCTCGGGCACAGGCACCCAGGCACCCTCTTGGAGCTGAAATAACGCTGAGCCGCTGGGAGCAGGATAGCGTCCTGGGTGGACACGTCCCCCCACAAACAGCATCGGAGCACGGTCGCACACGCCGATCGCCAGCGGGCCTACGCTCCAGGAGCGGTCGGGGATCAATCCGGTTTCCGTCCCTTTCTGCAGATCATATCCTATCAGCAGACTGCTGTTGGTGGTGCCTTCCTCGTAGTTGGCCGAGCCGGCCAGGAGTTGAATGGCTCTGCTGCCGGGGTGCATAAAGGCGAGCAGGGAAGTCTGATCGCGTTCAAGCGCCTGCTTCCGACGCAGCGGTTTGAACTTGCCCGAAGCCTCGTTGAGGTAGACGACAAAGTAGCCGCCTCGCGAGCCTCCAACGATGAGATCCTCGCGTCCATCGGTATCTAGATCTTTCCAGGCAAGCGCCGGGCCGAGCCGTCCGAGCTCGCGAGTGAGGAGTGGCTGACGTTCGTCTTCGCGAAAGGGATTCTCCTGATGCGGATGCCGCAGCCGTTCGCTGACATCCGTGAAGAACGGACTGGACCGCGGGGCTGGGGACGGAGCGGCCAAGGGTTTCGACGCGTCGGGCTCCAGTTCTTGAACCTCGATGCGCTGGTTCGCGCGAATGTCCGCGATGGTGGTTTCCGCCCCGCTGCGCCAGCGCACGTGCAGCTCCATCCGATTCGTCAGCGTGCCTGCGGCAAAAGAGCGTGTGGGATCATCACCGGAGAGATAGCGTCCTCCGCTCATGATTTCCTGTGTCTGGATCGGCACCGCGCCACCTCGCAGCTCAACCCGCGCGCCAATGGCCTGAGCATTGGGGCTTCGGCCGCGCAGCCGCACCACAACTCGCGGGGCTGACGAGTTGTTACGATAGAGTCCCGCCGCTTGGCCGAGGTGGTTGACGACCACATCCTGATCCCCGTCATTGTCCAAGTCGGCCAGCGCCATTCCATGAGAAACCCCGCGGGTTGCAAAGCCCCAGGTGTCGCCCACCTCCTCGAAGGTCAGGTCACCTCGATTCCGGAACGCCAGGTTGGCGGTCTCCAACGGGGGGAATCGCAGGTTTTTATCCCGGGTCTTAGCCGTGCTCGCGGGATCCATGCGTGAGTTTCCGGCACGGGAGAGGTCGGCGTCGTTGGCATCCCGAATGTTTCCATTTGTAACGAGCGCATCCTCGAACCCGTCGAGGTCCACATCCAGAAAGACGACACCCCAACTCCATTCTGAAGCTTCGAGGCCGCTGTATTGCGCCAGTTCGACATAGGTGCCGTCGGATCGCTGGACTTGCAGCGTGTTGCGCGCCGTCTCCGGTCGAAACAACGGATCCTGCATCGGCGTGGTCACCTGCAAGTGCACCAGACTTCCTCGCTGCCGGTGACGGCGTCGGTGCTCGCGGCTCATCATGTCCAGGACGAGAATGTCGTCGCGGCCATCGCGATTGATGTCCGCGAAGTCCGCCGACATGGAGGACATGCTAGTCTGTCGCAGGACTAAAGGGTCGGCCGCCCGGAAGTTGCCGGAGCCATCATTGATCCAGAGCCGATCGGGTGAGTGGAAGAAGTCGTTGCAGACATAGAGGTCCGGGTGGCCGTCTCGGTTCAGGTCTCGAAAGGCGGCGCAGAGCCCCCAGTCCTTGGGTGCCTCGGCGAGCGGCGATCCATCGGACTCTCGAAAGCGCCCCTGAGTCCAGTCTGCGACGGTAAATCCTCCCCGACCATTGTTGAGGTACAGCACGTCAGGTTCTCCCCGCTCAAACAGGTTCATCCCACCGGACTTGAGGGGCAGGGGAAGGAATAGCCCAGGGGGCTCAATGACAAACTTGCCCCCGACGTAGCCGGCCTGGACCTCCAGGCCTGCGGGGGAGTCCTTGACGGTGCGGGTGTGGTAGTTCGCTATATAAAGATCGAGGTAGCCGTCGCCATTGATATCGGCGAGCGCCATGGTTGTGCTCCCACGGTCTGCCATCAGGCCGGATGGGATCGATTCGGTGAATTGTAGCCCTCCGCGGTTGCGAAACAGCCTGGTTCCGGAGCCAATCCCGTTGACCAAGAGATCAAGTAACCCATCGCCATCGATGTCCGCCAGCACACTTCCGGTGGAGAATTGACCGTCGCACGCCACCCCGGCCTGAGACGTTACATCCTCGAACTTCCAGTCGCCCAGGTTTCGGTAGAGCCGATTCGGACCTCCCAGCGAGCAGAGGTAGAGATCGGTTCGGCCATCCCCATCCACATCTCCGAGAGCCACCCCTGAGCCGACTTCCAGAATTTGGTTCTTAGCCAGGTCGGCGGGCCGAAGCCGGTTGGTAAAGGTGATGTGGGTCATCTCCGCCGACAGCGAAGTGAAGCCGGGCGCCCCTCCCGATGGCACCTGCAGAGAGATTGACTCTGCGGAGGAGCGCCCTGAGGGATCGGCTGCGCCTTTTGCCCACCGCAGCGGGCCCAGGAGGACCAGTCCGGCGCAAGCCCAGGCCGCCAGAGGTGGGATCGCCCACCGCATGGCGCTCCGGGTGGTTCCGATGTCAGAGCTGCGGACTGATCTGGCCGGCAGACGCATGAGTGCATCCTCCCGGCTAGCGCCGGTTCTGGGCGAGCCCAAAAAAGGAGAGAGTCGCGGCGGCCGCGATGGCGACCGGGCGACCCTTTCCGACGGCCCCCTGAGCACTGGATCCTGGCGAGGGATCAAGGCACAGCGATGCGATAGAAACCCGCGGGTCCGCCTTGTCGCTGGGCGGATGTGTCGGTGAAGGAGGAACTCGGCCCGGCAGCGACCTGCGTCTCGATGGTGGTCCATGGCCCGGCGAGCGAGGCCGAATATTCCACCGTGTAGGTCGTCCCTGGGCGGCTTCCCCAATTGATCACGAGACCGGCTCCCGTCTTTTGAATGCTCAAGATGCGGGGAGGATCCGACAGGATTTTGGATTTCCCAGCATTCCTAATTTCGGTGAGTTCGCCTTCCGAGAGCACATTGCCATAGAAGAAGACATTATCGATGGATCCGTTCCATGATTCGTTGGCGTTGTCCGGGCGCAGGCTCCCGATGGACACCGTAGGAAATCCCGAGCCATAGGCGGATCCTGGCCGCGTCGCAGCGATGAGTGCATCTTCTAGGGTGGCTACGTTCAAGTCCACGTAGAGCGTTACCTCGGCGGCGTTTTGATTGAAGGTGGCGGCAATAAACGTCCAGTCGTCCGAACTTTCGGGCGACGGGGTGCCGGCGAGCGGTCCCGCGTTGCCGACGAAGGCGGAATACCGGAATGGGCCTTCTCGGTCATCAAGGCCGATCGTTCGATCCCAGCCTCCATCGTCACTGCCGATGATCTTTCGCAGCCCGGGGGAGAGGCTGGCGGTTTTCACCCACGCGCCCATGGTCAGGACCGGACGCTCGGACGGATTGATGTTGATCGGGGACACCAGCCGCTGGCTACCGCCGAAGAGGAAGTTTCCTCCCTCGATCCCGGTATCTGCTTCATAGGTCGGATCCGCGCCTACGGAGGTGAGGTCTTTGCCGTTTCCGCTGTCGTCCTTCAGGGGATTCTCGGCATCGTCAAAGGAGTAGAATCCGAGGAGTGAAGAGCGAAGTGAGGTGAAGGGTACCGCCGCCGAGAGGTCGATTCTGGTCTTACGTCCGGCGCTGTCATTGGAGGTGAGCTCCAGCACTCCTTGGAAAACGCCCTCCGCTCCTGCGGGGTTGAAGGTCACGGAGATGGAAGCGCTCCCGCCCGGAGGCAGTGTATCGGGAATGGTGCCTAGGGTGTAAGACCCCGCATCCCGGCCTTGCAGTTCGGCCTTCACAATACGCAGGGGTTGGGAGGCGCCTCCGTTCCGCAGCTGCACCTGCACGGTCTTGCTGGCACCGTTGGGAAGTTGTCCGAAAACGGGCGAGGTTTCCACCGCCAGCACTGGGTCGGGACCAAACTGCAGCAGGGTTTGTTTGCCGCCGACGCGAATGGCGTTCATGGTGGCGAGATCCAGCGCGCCGCTGAGGAAGAACACTGTGTCAATCGAGCCGATCCACCCCTCGCCCGACCCCACCGGGTTGAGGCTGCCGATCGAAGTGGTCGCGAGTCCTTGTCCCATCTGGGTCGCCTGCTGAATCACCTGGGGTTCGTCGTCCGTAGTCGAAGCGTCCAGATCCACATAGAGGGAAAGGAGGCCTGCGGCTTGGTCGTAGTCGATGGCCAGGAAGGTCCAGGCCTCCGTGCTGACCGGGGCGGGGGCAGGATCCCCTTGGGTGGGTCCGAAATTGTTTCCTCCGGTGAACGCGGCGTAGCGAAGGGTGCCATCCGGCAGTTCCCCTCCGGTCGGTTGCGACCGGGTATCCAGGCCGATCACGCGATCCCACGCGCCGTCATCGTGGCCGATGACCTTGCGTAGGCCCGGCTCCAGCGTGGCCGTTTTGACCCATGCTCCCATTCCCAGACGCGGGACCGCCGAGGGGTTGATGTTGATCGGAGCCACGAGCCTTTGTTGACCATTGAACTCGAAGGCACCTCCGCTGATGCCGCCGGCGGATAAGTAGGTGGGATCGGCCAACCCTCCATCGAGACCATTGAGCAGGGTTCTCCCCCCACCGCTGTCATCCTTGAGGGGGGCGGCCGCATCGTCGAAGGAGTAAAGTCCGAGCAGCGTCTGCGAAGCGACGACTCGGGAGGCGAGTTCCAGCTGCAGGCGCGGTGTGGTGGGATCGTCGCTCACGACTGTGGCGGTGGCTGCGAAGGCACCCACCTGGCTCTGTGAATCGAGGCGGAAGACAATCTCGCCGCTGGCCCCCGGGGCCAGTTCAGTAGGAAAGGAGGCGACGCTGAAGTAGCCGGCATCCGCCCCCTGAATCGTGATTTGGGAAAGCTTCAATGGCTTGGTCGCGCCGGCATTGCGAATAGGGAATGAAATGGCTTTGACGGAGGGAACCTTGGATAATCCTTCCAGATCTGGCGAGAGCGCCACTTGCAGGTCGGGGTCGTTGGCAGGAAGTCCGAGAATCGCAGTCCGTCCCCCATCCCGGATGGCTGCAATCTGCTCGGGGGATAGTGCCTCATCGAACACGAACACGTTGTCGATATCCCCTTGCCAGCCTTCATCGGCAGTGTCGGTGCGGAGGTTCCCAATGGAGAGAGTGATCAGGCCGGGCCCGAAACCCGTCGGCACGACCACTCCGTCGAGCGCCTCTAGGGTCGCCGCGTCCTGATCCACGTAAATCGTGGCCACGGCATTGTCGTTGTCGTAGCTGGCGGCCACGAAAGACCATTGATTGGTGCTCTTGGGACCGGGGGTGCCGGTTGCTGGCGGCCCGTTGCCAATGAATGAGGTGTAGCGGAAGGGACCCTCACGGTCATCCAGCCCTAGGGTCCTGTCCCACCCTCCGTTATCCGAGCCCATGATCTTCCTCAACCCCGGAATGAGCGACTCGGTGCGTACCCAAGCTCCCATGGTGACCTGCGGTAGGGTTCCAGGATTGATGTCCAGAGGCGCGATCCATCGCTGCTTTCCGTCGAAATGGAAGGCACCTCCTTCAAAGCCTCCGCTGGGATTGTAAGTGGGATCGGCGGCGGCACTTTGCAAAGTCACACCGGCGCCGCTGGCGTCGGCCGTCGGGTCCTCGCCGTCGAATGGATAGAACCCGACCAATCCGGCGGTGGCCTGCATGAGAAAGAGGGACATAGCCGCTCCGCCCAGAATGAATGGCGCGGCAGGACAGAGGATCCTGCTCAGGAGAGAAGAAGAGAGGATGGAAGTTTTCATGATGACAGCACTGATTCTAGGTTTTAAGAGGTAAACGTAACAGTGGCGCTGGGAGACGCGTTCATTGGGGTCAGGGCATAGTCGAACGAAAAGACCAGGTTTTGGCGAGAAAAAACTGAGGGCGGAAATAGACTCTGCTTCTTCTGCCCGTCCCCCTGGCTGTGCGTCGCGCTCAATCCCGGTTTCCCTCGTAACCGTCGAATCTCAGGGACCCGGGTTGTGGCGCCATCCACCGACGGGTGATCTCAGGTCAGGGCTTAAGCTCGAGAATCAGACGCTGAGTCAGCTGCTCGTAGAAGGCGGGTGTGAAGTGCAGGGTGTCGCGAAGCTGCGGCTCCAGGGGCGGAACCATCGGCGACGCGGAGGAGGGCGCTGGCTTGAAGGCATCAAAAATGCGGATGCGGGGCTGGCCTGAGGCTGACCGGGAGAGCCGCAGGTTTACCTCTTCTACCGCCTGAGGGATGCGGTAGCTCCATACCAACGAACGCTGAAAGGGGACGGGGCCGGTCGGCCAAACCGGGGCAATGAGCACTTCGGCTCCGCGCTCGGCCGCCCAGTGAGCGACCTTCAGGACATTGCTCTCGCAGAGCGAGAGAAGAGGCTCATAGAGATCCTTCCGAACACCGATGATCTTGAGCTCGTTGATCCCCGCTTGAATCACCACCGTGTGGGGCTCTGATTGGCGGAGCGCTTCGGAGGCGATCAATACCATTTCTGAGCTGGTCAAGCCAGGCACCCCGGCATTCACCACTCGCCAGCCGGGGATCGACGGTAGGCCCCAGTCCGCCACACGGGAGTCACCGAGCAGCAGGAGCGTTCGATCGGGGCCCGCGGCTTGAGCCCGGATTTCAAAAGGTGGGGCGACCACTGGGTAGGCCTTTCGCAGCCACCGGTCGCCGTAGGACTGTCGTTGAACACTGACGACACCCCACGCGGCACTCCCGAGGATCAGCAGAGTCAGTCCTGCAGCTATCGCACGGAGGTTGCGACGGGCGGGCATACCTCAGCGGGTTGAGCAACCCCGGCAGCGGCCGGCTTTCGTTTCCGGCTGAGAAAGGGTCGCTCCAGCCAGTGAAAGCCCAGTGCGCCCACGGCACAGGAAAGGAGCGCCCCGACCGGATGGAGCCAGGTCGGGAAGTAGCCGCACAGCGTCAGCGGCTGTTGCCAGAGGTAGATGGAATAAGTCCGTTCGCCACACCATTTCAGTAGACTGCCGAGCTTTCCTGGGCATGGCAAGCCTACCAGGTAGCAGCAGTAGCAGGGGACCACCATAAATGCCCCCAGCGCAACGACGCCGATCTTGGCCTTGGTGCCGAGTTGCATCAGCACCAGGCTCAGCAGGAACACCGCCGCGCTGCTGATCAGGATCGGACGGGAAAACAGCGAGAAGAACTGCACGAACCGGGCGCGTTGCCATTCCGCTACAAAGCCCAATAACATCGGCCACACCGAGAACTGGAAATAGTATTTCACGCGGTCGCCGACCAACGGCTGGGCTGCGCCTAATGCCAAGAAAATCACCAGCAGACCACCCCAGACCCAGGAGCGGCGGGCGGAACTGGTGCCGCCCAACGCGAACAGGATGGGGGCGATCAGATAAAATTGGATTTCGGTGGAGAGGCTCCAGAGATGATTCAGCCCGGTATGGCATGGCGGTCCGGTGAAATTGATAAACGCTCCGAACGCCTGAGGCAGGTGCGCCATGAACTCAGCAAAGGTCGATCCGGGTGCCCCTTTCACTAGCGGAGCGAAAAAGTAAACCGTCGGAATCATCAGCACCAGATAACCCACCAACGCGGGATAGAGGCGCAGAAACCGACGCTTCCAAAATGATTTTGCTCGGCTGAAGGAGTCGGGTGCCGAGCTGCGCACCAGGGAGCGGTAGGTGAGTAGTCCCGAGATGAAGAAGAACAGGTTCACTCCCACGCGTCCGATGCCGGAGACCTTCCCCGTGTAGTAAAGCCCATGCGAAATCAGCACCATCACCAGAGCAAAGCCTCGCCACTGGTCCAAAGCGACCGATCCGGCGACTTCGCCCGCATTCGTCTCCGTTGACGAACTCGGCATCCGACGGGGCTCAGCACCGCCGAGACGCGTGGACGCGACGGAGCTTTCGGGCTCACCCACCTTGGAGGATTCAGGAACTTCGGGCATACATCCGGCTCATCCAACTGGCTGGAATCGATCTTATCCTCCGAGAAACGGGCCACGGTGTTTCCCGGCCTAATAAGACCCCGATCCAACGCATCGGGATTCCTCGGTCTACGTGACCTGGGATACCCCGATATGATGATGGATCCTGGCAAAAATCGCCGATGCTGGCGAGGAGAAAACCCGCCGAAAGCCTTCAAAGGTCACTTGCGGTATGGGCGGACCTGTGCTCCCCGGGCGATGCTTCAGGATCGCCAGCGTTTTGCCTTCAGCTCAAATCGGGGGAGTGTGCCGGGAGGAACCGTTTCCACCTCAAATTTGAGTGCGAACGCCTGATGCAGCTCCCGTCTTAGTTGGTCTGCCACCAAGGTAGCGTCGCACGCGTCGGGTCCTGGTTCCACTTGAACAACGACAGCTGCCAGGGGGGAGCTTTTGTCCACTCGTACCTGATATTCGGCAATGCCTCCCACCCTCCGAATGACTTCCTCCACCGCACTCGGGTAGAGATTCACCCCCCGTACGACCACCATGTCGTCCGTGCGACCAATGATCCCACCTCGCAGGCCTAGATCCAAGGTGCCGCAAGTGCATCGCTCCCCCGTGCGGGACTGCGCGGCCACCAGGTCGCAGGTGCGATAACGGAGCAGGGGAGAGCCGGAACGTTTCAAGGTGGTGAGAACGAGCTCGCCGACTTCCCCTGGAGCGACCGGTTCCGAGGCTCCGGGCTGGAGGACTTCGGCGATGTAGGATCGTTCCATCACATGCAGCAGGCCTGGCTGATCTGGACATTCGTAAGTCACCGGCCCGACCTCCGTCATCCCATGATGATCGCAAACTCGTGCCTTGGGCCAGAGCGCTTCGAGTCGACGTCGAGTCGACGGAATGCTTCCTCCGGGTTCCCCGGCCACGATCAGGCGACGGATGGCACTGGTGGTCAGATCGATCTGGTTGGCCGCGGCGACTTCGCCCAGATGCAGCGCGTAGGTTGGGGTGCAACAAAGAATCGTTGCTTGGTTGTCGATCAGGTTGTGCAGCCGAGCCAAAGAACTGAGTCCGCCGCCTGGAAAGCAGAGGTTTCCCAGGCGGGTTGCCGCCTCGAAGGCAGTCCAGAAGCCGAGGAACGGGCCGAATGAGAAGGCGAAAAAGAATCGATCCTCCGGCTTGACTCCGGCGGCTGCGAATACCCGTTGCCATTGTTCCAACATCGCTTCCCAGCTGGCCGACGTGTCCAGCCAGCGGATCGGTGAGCCTGCGCTGCCGCTGGTCTGGTGACAGCGCACATAGCTCGCCATGGGGAAGGTGAGGTTGGTGCCGAAGGGTGAATGATCTCGCTGATCCGCGACGAGCTCGGCTTTGACGGTGTGGGGAATCAGCGCCAGGACCTGGGCCAGGACGCCCTCGGCGCTGCCGTGGGGCAGGGTGCCGAGTGCCCTGAGCTTCGCTTGGTAGAAGGGGTTGCTCTGGCGCAGAGCGCCAAGGAGCGACACCAGTTCACCGAGTTGGTGAGCTGTGAGTTGCTCGCGATTCTGAAATTCACTCACGCGGCGGGTTTGGCGGGCTTGGTAACCCCGGCCGATGCGGGTTTGGGTGCGGGTTTGTCAGGACGATAATACGTTACGAGGTATCCCCCGAGCGCCGCCAGGGCGATTCCCAGGACGAACTGGGGTTTGATGGCCGCCCAGCCATCCTTAGGGGGGTGGTTGAACAGCGAGTAGAGGACATTCACGATCGGGGCTCCGGCGAAGATGATCGACATGACCACCCAAGGCTTGCCTCCCGAGCCGAAGGCGAGCAGCACTCCAAAAGCGCCGATTGCCCCGGCGATGCCCGCAATCAGCGACCATTTCATGCCGGCCGAAGAGTAACCCGAGAAGGCTTTACCTTGGAGGGCGAGCAGGATGAGCGGGGCCAGGACAGCCACCAAAAAGTACGCCAACCCGACAAAGAGAAACGATTTGTAGCGCGCTTCAGCCGTGATGAGGCCACCGCCGGGCACCATTTGAGTTTGGCCGGTGTGCAGGAGGACACCGTAAACACCCCAGGTTACGACCGTGAGCAGCGCGAAAAAGATCCAGTTCATTTGATAGCGTCAGTTGATTGCCAATTCGGACAACGGCGTCGACCCTAGAGCGGTTTGATTTTGAAATCCAGTGTTGTGTGGGGGGACGATTGGCAGTTGATCGGGAACCAATCCAACGAGGTTTATAGTTCTAGAGTGCGGCAGCCCTCTCTAAGCATTACCCACAAGTTCTTCGACCAAATGTTAGAATCCCAAAGGGATTCCGGCTCAAAGCCCAGGGTTGGCGCGACGCAGGAGCGCCTACCCTGGGTTAGTCGTGGTTTTCTCACAACCC
>JAEUHE010000160.1 GCA_016793885.1 Verrucomicrobiales bacterium | reverse complement strand
AGCGCAACCCGCGATGGGGTTGTGAGAAAACAACGACTAACCCAGGGTAGGCGCTCCTGCGTCGCGCCAACCCTGGGCTTTGAGCCGGAATCCCTTTGGGATTCTAACATTTGGTCGAAGAACTTGTGGGTAATGCTTAGGGCACGACACCGCTGTTCCTTCGCGCCACCTTGCCCTCTCCATCGCACGGGCTCAGCCAAGGCGCACCTCCAGACACTCCGTCGCGTGCAGGAAAAGCGGAGACCTGTCTCCGCGGTCCATAAAAGCGCACGTACTTCCCCCCCTTCCCGGGGATCTTGATCTGAATACCCTCCGATCGTGAACCGTCTGTAGCTCACGCGCTTGCCTCGAGATCCGGCAGCCTGTATACGAGACCTAACTGATCATCACCCGTCCAAATGCTTTACTCCTCCAACCGACAGTCTTAGCCGTCCCAAACGAGTGATCATCTCCTACCAAACAACGGCCTGGGCGACGCTAGGGCTACTCTGTTTCGGACTCCTGACAGCATTCCCGTCCGAGTGGCAAACCACGCGCAAGAGCCGCGAGGAGTGGTGGAGCTTTAAACCTCTCAAGAAGCCCGCGCTCCCCGCCGTCAAAAACGCGGCGCGAACAGAGCATCCGGTCGATCGATTTCTAGCGGCTAAGATGGAGGATCGTGATTTAGCACCGGCGCCGATCGCCAGCCGTGAATCGCTCTTGCGCCGAGCCACCTTCGCACTCACCGGCCTGCCACCGACTCCCGAAGAGATCGACGCGTTCCAACGGGACACATCGCCCCATGCCTACGAGAGGCGGATAGACGCCTTGCTCGCCTCTCCTCGCTTTGGCGAGCGCTGGGCTCGGCACTGGATGGATCTGGTTCGTTACTGCGAGTCGCACGGCAGCCAGGGGGATCCGGAGCTGCCAATGGCCTGGCGTTATCGGGACTACCTGATTCGTGCGTTCAACGAGGACGTTGCCTATGATCAATTCGTAAAGGAGCAGATCGCGGGTGATCTTCTACCCTCCCCCCGCCTCAATCTGGCGGAAGGTTTGAATGAGTCTAAGCTCGGAACGGCACATTTGCGCATGGTCGAACTGGGCTATGTGCCGGTCGATGCCCTGGATGATCAGGTCAAGGTGGTGGACAATCAGATTGATGTCTTCTCCAAAGCGTTCCTCGGACTCACCGTCTCCTGTGCGCGCTGCCACGACCACAAGTTCGACCCGATCAGCCAACAGGATTTTTATGCCCTCTACGGCGTGTTCGCCAGCAGTCGTCCAGGACAGGTCGTGGTAGATACTCCAGCCTCGCTGAAAACGAACCGCACCGAGCTGACGATCTTGAAGCGTGAGATTCGCAGCGGTCTAGCCGACGCGTGGAGGTCGGCCGCGGCAGACGTGGGCAAGGAACTCCGGCAACAAGCGGCACTCAAAAGAGACGAAGATCGCCTGGAGCAGGGAGTCCGCCAGACGCTCCAGGCCCTTGCTCAGGTCGAATCTCGGGCCCGCGCAGAACTGGCCGGCCATCGGAAGAGCGAACTGGCCGCACCACTCCCAACCCCAGTTGCACGGTGGGATTTTGAGGGGCATTTGCGTGACACCCTCGGCACGATGCATGGAAGGCCCGAAGGAGGCGCACGGGTTCGCAACGGCCGACTCATCCTCAATGGGACGAACGCCTGGGTGGTGACAGAACCGCTACCGCTCACGCTGAAGGAAAAGACCTTGGAAGTGTGGCTCACCCTGTCTGACCTGAACCAACAGGGAGGTGGCGCCTTAACCGTGCAGACACCCGATAGTGAGACCTTTGACTCCATCGTGTTCGGTGAGCGAAAAACTGGACATTGGATCGCCGGAAGTGATTTTTTCCGTCGCACACGCGATCTCGGCGGCCCCGGCGAAACCTCAAATCCAGACGAACTGATCCATCTCGCGGCGGTGTACGGTGCCGACAACTCCATCACTCTCTATCGCAATGGAAGTCCTTATGGTGCGAGCTACCAACAGGGCGAATTGCAGACGTTCACTGCCAACGAGGCTCGGGTTTTGCTCGGCAAACGACATCTGGCCAAAGGTGTAACCTCCCTCGCCGGGGAGATCGAGGAAGCCCGCCTTTATGCGCGCGCGCTCAGCCCAGCTGAACTCTCTGCTTCCTTCCGAGCCGGGGTTACGGCCATCGACGCGGCGACGTTGGCAAGGGCTCTCACCCCCACCGAGCGGGAAACCTGGGACCGATTGAACCGGAAACTAAAGGAGCTTCAGGCCGCTCAGACCAAGATCAACGATACTTCCAGAACAGCGGAAGCGTGGACAACGGCGTTGGCGGACGCCGCTAAAAACACGTCCAACCCGCTTCATCCGTGGGTGAAATTGTCGCAGCTGAGGGATACCGCGTTCCGCGACGGTTGGAACCAGCTGGCGATCGACTGGAAGCGCGAACTGGCCAACCGTCGCGAATTCAATCGGACTAATTTCACCCACGGCTGGGACCTGCGAGGTGAGGAAGCTGGCCGTTGGTTCATGGCGGGACAGGATGCAGCCACCGCGGTATCTACCGGGGAGTTTTCTATGGAGGTCAAGGGAGACCGGGTATTGCGCGGACTTTATCCAGCCGGTGTGTTCACCCACACTCTCACCCGCAAGCAGCACGGGGTATTCACTTCACCACGATTTCAAGTAACTAAGGACAACCTGAGCATCCGGGGGCTGGGTGAGCGCAGCAGAGTGCGTCTGGTGGTCGAGAACTATCCGATTGGCGGCGGGGGTATTTATCCAGCGTCTGGCTTGGGGTCGGACGAAATGAAGTGGATCCGATTGGACACTGCCTACCGCAAAGGGGCTCATGCTTATCTCGAGTTCGTCACAGCCGACGATTCTCCAATCTCGGACTCCGCCGACAGCGGACGCGCTTTTTTCGGAGCCGCAGAGGTGATGTTCCACGACATTGACCAGCCACCCCAAGAACTCCTGATACCTGCCGCTTTCCTTCTCTCACAAAGGATGCCGACATCCGCGGAGGACCTCGCGGATCTCTATAGCCAGGCTCTGGATCAGGCGGTTTCAGAATGGCAGGACGGCCACCTCACCGACGAAGCTCTGACGTTCCTGGACTACTTCGTCCGACGCGACTTGCTGCCGGCCACACGGGCGCGGCTCCCCCGGTTGGATGTCGCGGTGTCCTCGTACCGAGCTCTCGAGGAGGCAATTCCGGTTCCGCGCCGCGCGCCCGGCGTGCACGAAACCGAGGCGTTCGACCAGCCGTTGTTCGTCCGCGGCTCGCTCACTCAACCCAGCAAACCGGTACCCCGCCGTTTTCTGGAGATGTTCAACGACCGGGCGTTTCCCACAAAGTTGAGCGGAAGGTTGGAGTTGGCCGATGAGGTCGCGAACGCAAGCAATCCGCTGACGGCCCGGGTGATGGTCAATCGGCTGTGGCATCATCTCTTCGGCCGAGGCCTCGTCGGAACCGTGGACAACTTCGGGCGCCTCGGCGAAAAACCAACCCATCCAGAGCTCTTAGATTACCTCGCCTGCTATTTCATCGAACACGGCTGGTCGGTAAAACAAACGATCCGCTTCCTGATGACATCACATGCGTTCCAACAATCGGCGATCCCATCGGCTAACGCCCAGCGCCTCGACCCTGGTAACGAACTCCTCTCCCATGCGCACGTCCGACGCCTGGAGGCGGAAGCTGTGCGTGACGCGGTGCTCGCCGTCTCCGGCCAGCTTGATCTCAAAATGTATGGGCCCGGTGTGAACGTGTATTTCGTGGGGAAGACCGAAGGAGGGGGCCCCAAGGGGCCTCTGGATGGAGACCGGCGGCGCAGTCTGTACCAAAGGATCCGTCGCAACGCGTCGAACCCATTCCTGGAAGCATTCGATGCCCCCAAGCCCATGAGCACCCGGGGAAAGCGCGACGCCACCAACGTCCCCGCTCAGTCGCTCACACTCCTGAACGATCCGTTCATCATCGATCAGGCTTCCAAGTGGGCAAAGGCATTGGTAACCGACGGCCAACACCGCGACGAGCGCGTGCGTCGCATGTTCTTGAAAGCCTTTGGTCGTTGCGCCACAGCGGAGGATGTCGAGGCGGCGCGAGGCTACCTCGAGGAGCTGGCGACGGAACACAAGATCATATCTGCTGAACTCGAAAAGAACGAGGGCGTCTGGAAGGACTTCGCCCAGTCTCTTTTCTGCCTGAAGGAATTCATCTATGTGGATTAGACCTGAAGCCGACCGCGTTCACCGGGCACAGATCTCCCGGCGAGACATGCTGGCAAAGTGTTCCACGGGATTCGGCCTGGTCGCCTTGTCAGGCTTTTTCGGAGCGAACAAGACCTTCGCGGCAGCCAACACACCGCTCATCCCAACGCCATTCGCCCCTCGTCCGCCGCATTTCAATCCCAAGGTGAAGAGCGTGATCTTCTGCTTCATGTCAGGAGGGGTATCGCATGTGGACACCTTCGATCCTAAACCGCGACTGAAGCGCGATCACGGCAAACCGATGCCGGTGCCTGTCCGCCCGACGATGTTCAACCAGAACGGCAACATCATGGCCAGCCCCTGGGAGTTCCAGAACCATGGCCGCTCCGGACTGCCCATCAGCGAACTCTTCCCGCACATCGCCACCTGTGCCGACGACCTCGCGGTGATTCGTTCAATGACGAGCATCGCCAATGAGCACGCTCAGGGAAATTACTTCCTACATACCGGATTCTCCTTGGCTGGCTTTCCAAGTGCAGGCGCTTGGACCAGCTACGGCTTGGGAAGCGAGAATCAAAACCTGCCAGCCTTTGTCGTATTGGCCAGCGGCGGTTCCCCGCTCGGTGGCATCAACAACTACGGTAATGGATTTCTGCCAGCCCTACACCAAGCGTCGTTCATCGACCCAACCCAGGAGGAACCGCTGGCCAACATCACTCCTCGCGAGGCCGACAGCATTCAACGCAAGCGCCTCAACTTCATCAGCCGTCAGGATCGGCGTCACCTCACTCGCCTGCATGGAAATGAACAGGTCGAATCAGCCATCCAGAACTACGAGATCGCTTACCGGATGCAATCAAAGGTCCCGGACCTCGTCGACCTGCGAGGCGAGAGCGAAGCGACCAAGCAGCTCTACGGAATGGACTCCCCGGTGCGGGAGAAAGCGGAATACGGTCGCCAATGCTTGCTCGCTCGGCGCCTGGTGGAGCGGGGCGTCCGGTTTGTCGAACTCACCTGCCTGCCACGCCCTGCCGATCCAGGCCAGATCGGCAACCCGTGGGACCAGCACGGTGTACTGAAGGCGGGTCATTCCGAGATGGCCTTCCAAGTCGATCAGCCGATCGCTGGATTAATCAAGGATCTGAAGGCGCGTGGTCTTTTTGAGGAGACCCTCATCGTCTGGGCGGGCGAATTCGGCCGAACGCCCTTCGCTCAATCGACCGACGGCCGCGACCACAATCCGTTCGGTTTCAGCGTCTGGTTGGCGGGCGGAGGCGTCAGGGGCGGCACCGCTCACGGAGCCACGGACGACCTGGGCTACTACGCCGTCGAGGAAGTCTGTACCGTGTATGATCTTTGGGCGACCGTGCAGCACTTGCTGGGCCTAAATCACGAGCAGCTCACCTACCGCTTCGGGGGGCGCGATTACCGACTGACCGATGTCCACGGCCAGGTGATACGCCCCATCTTGGCCTGATCCGTTGCTCAGCGGCCCTCCGGCCCTCCTCCGGTAGGAGACGCTCGTCTCGCCGTAGTTCAACCTAAAGTAAGTGAGTTTCACCTCCGATCCCTTCAGGATTCGTAATCCGTGGGATCAGCGAAATCCGTGGTTCACCAGTCGCTCTCCCTCTCTGCGCTCTTCCCGTCTCTGCGGTGTAAGTCCGCTCGGGCTTGGTTTCGGGTTGAGGAGGCCGCTCGTTGTTAATTACTTACGACGTTTGTAGCGGTATCGTTCGTTGGCAGTCCTCGGCGAGACGGACTCCCCCCTCCAACCCCAGCAAATTGTTTGCTGCAAACTCGCTCCAAAGTCCAATCAGGTGGTGGAAAGCAATATTATGAGCGTCAATCCATCGCCTACACACCGATGGCCGGTTCTCCGGCCTCATCAAACCGCACCCTCATCAACTCCAACGCCAGCGCGTGAAGTCGCCCGCCGTCTAGGGGACCAGGACAAGGCGTTATCCCGCTGGAGTCTGTTGTTGATTAAAGCTTTAGGAGCCATCACTCTCATCGCAACCGCGCGACTCAACGTCGCTCAAGCGCAGGTGTCCGACACCACCCCCCCCACCATCCAGGCGATCCCGACCACCCAGCCCAACTCGAATGGCTGGTATCGTGCGAATGTGCGTGTGCGGTTTCCCTCCGCTGATCCCGGCGGAAGCGGCATCGCCGCATTTCCACCAGACCAAGTCCTCACCACCGAAGGAGCAGGCCAGGTGGCCACCGCAACCGTGAGAGACCGGGCGGGCAATGCCGCGTCCGCCAGCCTCTCCGTCAACATCGACAAGACCCTTCCCACCCTCACCGCCATCCGCGTCCCCGAAGCACGAGCGAATGGCTGGGTGAGCGAGCCGGTCACAGTCACGTTTGCAGCGTCCGATGCGATCTCTGGGATTCTTCCTGGAAGTCTGACTGCCCCGATCACCTACACGACGGATCGCAACAACACGACCGCCACCGGACGCGCCACCGATCTAGCTGGCAATGTCGGCTCGGTGCAGCTCGCCGGCATCAAGATCGATACCACCAAGCCCAGAATCACCGTGTCCGTGTTGCCCGCTCAGACGGGTAGCGGATGGCGAAACGCACCCGTCACTGCCCACTTCACGTGCACCGACGCGGGCTCTGGCATCGCCAACTGTCCGGAGGATCAGTTCTTCTGGAGCGAAGGCCGAGATCAGATCGCAACCGGCACGGCCATCGACAACGTCGGCCTGTCCTCTACCGTCACCGCAAAATTTCATATCGATCTCACCCCACCAACCCTTACCACTACGTTGAGCCGGCCCCCAGATGTCAGCGGCTGGTACACGGCTCCCGTGACAGCCCTATTCCGGTGCTCCGATGCGCTCTCGGGAGTCTACTCCTGCCCGCCCCCCATAATCCTCTCCGTCGAAGGTGCCCAGCAGCCCATCAACGTGACCGCCCTGGATCGCGCGCGCAATGCCACGACACCCACCCAAACCTTCAACCTGGATCTGACGCCACCGCAGCTGTCCATCTCCTCACCGGCAGGCAGCATCGAGGTGGAGTCTGATTCGTTCATCATCTCCGGAGCGGCTACGGATGTGGCCTCCGGGATCGCCACAGTGACCATCAACGACCAGGAGGTCGGCCTCGAGATCAACGGAACCTTCTCCGCACCCGTAAGCCTCATCGAAGGTGTCAACTCGTTTACCATCTCAGCCACCGATCTCGTCGGCCGGTCTTCCACGCAGATCGTCGAGCTGACCCGCATCGTCCCTCCCCCCACGCAAGTCAACCTGCTCGCCGATCCTCGATTCGAGTCGGGGGTTTCGGGATTCTTTGCACAGGATTCCTCCAGCCTCGTGATGCAATCGGCCATCGCCCCGCTGGAGGGCGCGAGCAGCCTAAGCGTATCGATCAATGGCTACGGCAACAATGTCTGGTGGATCTACGACTTCAACGGCGGGCTCGCCAGTCACTTCCAGGTCCAAGCCCACGCTCGTTCGGATGTTCACAGCTCGTCCGACCTGCAGTTCTGTGCGATGGTCTACTTTGCTGATGGCTCCACGGAAATCCATTGTTCCGCCGTCACGGGAGCCATCGGAGATAAAGGTGTGGTCAGCGCCGAAGTGGCGATCGACCCGGCTAAACGATTGCAATCGGTCAATCTTCGCCTCTACCAGGAAGGCGGCGATCCAGTGTCCTTCACTCTCGACGAGGCCGCAGCTTATCTCGAGATCGTGGAACTTCCCCCCACCGGTGGTGGTGGCGGCGGTGGCGGTGGCGGTGGTGGTGGCGGTGGTGGCGGTGGTGGCGGTGGTGGTGGCGGTGGTGGTGGTGGTGGTGGCGGTGGTGGTGGTTCCATCGGCTGTCCGATTCCAGAACCCGGCAGCTCAGGCTATCCTGGCTTCGCCTACAACTTGCCCACGGTGCGACCGTTCATCTCCCTGACTGCCTACACCCAAGCCGATCAGAACTCGACGGCTTTCGCACGATTCCGCGATGCGGCGAATCAAGCCGTCGCGGGGAATCCTCCCTACGCCTACTCAGCCGTTTCGTCGGTAATGATGTATCGGATTACCGGCAACCCGGTCTACATCGATGACGCCATCGCCCGTGTTGAGTCCTTTGTGAGTGAAGCCGAGGAAGACATCGCCGCAGGCGGAACCCCCGCCATCGCGGGCGATTCCTACTTGGAGATTGGCTGGTACCTGGAACAATTGGCGCTGGCCTACGATTCTGGATTCGATCGGCTGACGATCTCGCAGCAGGAACGCTGGGCAACATTCGCCAATCAGTCCCTCTACAATCTCTGGCATCCATCGGAGGCAACCTGGGGCAACGTGGCTCACCCGTGGACAGGATGGTCGATCTGTGACCCGGGCAACAACTACCACTTCCACTTCCTGCGCGCGACCATGCTCTGGTCCCTGGCAACCCAGAGCAGCCCCCAGCTCACCTTCCTTCAGGCGGAAAAATACCCATGGCTCATCGACTACTACGCGGCCCTGCCAGGTGGAGGGTCTCGAGAAGGAACGGGCTACGGAACGGCCCAGAAGGATCTCTTCGAAAATTATCTCCTCTGGAAGGACTCGACGGGCGAGGACTTATCGTCACTCACCAGCCACACCCGCGAGACGATCGATTACTGGGTTCATGCCACGGTTCCTACCCTGGACCGTTTCGCCCCGATCGGGGATCAATCCCGCTCATCCATGCCCGACCTGTTTGACTACCACGAAAACCTGGTCCATACGGCAGTGGCACTCAACCCGGGCACACCTGAGGCCCAGCGCGGCACGTGGTGGCTGAACCAGAACTCGGTCAATGGCGTGAGCCAGGCCTTCAACCTCTTGGGAGATTTGCTGCCCTTGACCGACGTTCCATCCGTGCCGACGGAACGAGTCTACCATGCCGCCGGCGCTGGGGTTCTGTTCGCCCGCTCTGGTTGGACCACGGACGCATCCTGGCTATCGTTCGTAGCCGGCAAATACGACCAATCCCACGCGCACCAGGATCAGGGTTCATTCACCTTCTTCAAGGGGGACTGGCTGGCTGTCACGCCCAACATCTGGTCGCACAGCGGCATCAATCAAGAAACCTGGTTTCACAACACAGTGCGCTTTGAGCGGCCTGATGGTACGGCGATTCAGCAGAACCCGGACGACAGTGCGCAATCTTCGATGACCTACACGACGAGCGGAAGCCAGGTCTCGGTATCCGCTGATTTGTCGAATGCCTTCACCGCGAACACGGGCTCAGTCCAGGAATGGATCCGAAACCTGGAGTATGTCGGCGACACCCTGCGCATCCAGGACGCCTGGACGGTGGCGGCCGGCGTGCGGGCCGTCGTCCAGCTCCAAGTGCCGGTGCTCCCGGTGTTGCAGCCAGATGGGACGTTGATGGCGGGCAGTTTGCTCATCGTCCCGCTTCAGGAAGGGAACGTCACAATCAGTGCGCTGCCGGCTGAGTTCAGCCAGGGGTATCGCATTGATTTTACTCCAGCCGCAGGCAGCACCTTCGCGATGGAGCTCCGCGCACAATAGCACGACGAGGACAACCTCCGAACAGGCGGTCCTGGAAAGGGCCGCCTGTTCTATCGGATCCGATAGAAGCGTGCGATGGGCCGCACCGCATCCAAACGTTTGAGCGATCCAGCCGCGTCCGCAATACCGCTTGCCCATCCTGTCCAAGCCACCAGGTCTGAACTCGCCTCGATCGCATAGGCAGTCCCAGCAACACCCACCACTTCGACCTGAACCTGAGTCTCACTGAGGCTCTGAATGAGCAAGCGTACGGTTGCGGTCTGGCCCGTCACCCGCGTCACCGAATCGCCGCCCACCTGCACCTCGATCCCGTCTATAAATCCATAGCCGGCAAATCGACCGGTGATTTCCCCAGCTCCCGAAGGAGGCAGCAGCTGATAGCTCAAAGTCCGCAGGTCGCCGTCAAAAAAGGGCCCCCACTTCACTCGTCCGGTCGCCGAATCGAAAGTTCCCTGATCGCTCACCGCCGACACTGTCCAACCCGATGGAGGTGTCTCCTCAACCGCATACACCTCAACGCCAGCGGCGGGGATGACTTGGAGGCGAACCGGGAAGGCCGAGGCGGAAGAAACCACTTCCGGAACCGATCGCGCGATCTCCCCCACTCTCAGCCGGGTCTCGGTCACACCCGCCGTCGTTACGGGTGTCTCGTCAAATTGGCCGCTCCCCGTGAATGGGACCACGGGAGGAGAACCGCGGGGAGGGGTCAAGATGGCCACCAAGTCGCGCGAATTGCCATCATTGAAGGGGCCCCACTTGATTTTCCCGTTCAACAAGTCCCATCCACCGCCATGACTCACGCTCATCACCTTCCATCCCACCGGCACCCACTCTTCCACCGCATAGGCATGAATGCCCGGAGCCGGTTCCGCCCGATTCGTCACTGAAAACGTCACTCCCGCTTGGAATCGCTCCGCCATCAAACGCGTCAGCCCACTGGGATAAGGGAGGGAAAGCTGATCTCCCCCGATCAAAACATCCTGGGTGTTGAACCGTGCCAGGCCTTCAAATTGGCCCGTATCAGACTGGGGCGTCACTCGATATACCAACCGACGCGACAACCGATCGGCAAACGGACCCCATTTCACTCGCCCCCGCGTGACATCGAATACCCCCCCGTCGCTCACGGATGCCACCGTCCAGCCAGCCGGAATTCCATCCTCCACCGCATAACCCACCACCCATGTGGCCGGGCTGACAACATTGGTGACCCAAAACCCAACGCCGGAGGTATGCTGTCCCGGCAAGATCCGCTCCACCGTGCTGGGCTCGACGAACAGCGTCCGCTGCCCTTCGATAGCCTGCTCCCGATCATCGAACCAGGCGCTGCCGCTCAACACATGGCTGGCCAGATCGTCCGATGGAGATCGTACCGAGCATGTCAGTCGGCGCGTTTGGGCATCAAAAAAGGGACCCCACTTCAACTTGCCAGTGGCCGGATCGGCGGCTCCGCCTCCAGAGATCGCCTGAACCGTCCACCCGGCAGGGAGCAGATCCTCGATAGCGTGAACTCGAACACTCGGATCAGGGGTGACGTCCCACACCAGTTGAATCAGCTGGCCGGGCGGATAGAACTCCGGCAGGGAGCACACGACGGCGCCGGAACGAAGGCGCGCTGTGGTCCGTCCCAGGGTTTCAACCACGGCGCCGTCGAAGACCCCCACGCCCGACCATCCCGCTTCCGACGGATAGTTTCCCTCGGGACGCGCGGCATAACGCAGTTGCCGAGGCTGACTGTCGAAGAAGGGGCCCCACTTGACCTTGCCGCTCACCGGATCGCGAAATCCTCCGTCGGAAATCTCCTCGATCGCCCAGCCTGGAGGCGGAACATCCTCGACGGCATAGACGCGAACCTCAGGGGCGGGCACGGTTTCCAGCGTCACAGAGACCGGGGTCGAGCGACGATAAAACTCCGGCAGCGATCGCTCAAGCTGGCTCGCCGAACCAAGCAAGGCGGTCATCAAACCGGCACAAAAGCAGGCGAGACGAACCCCCTGGAACCGGTTGGGGATCGATCCCCTGCCGGCCTTTAAGTGGCTGGTCGGGTTGGCAGTCATGTCATCATGGGCGACTGGTGAGGCGAGTGGGGACGGCCGTGTTCGAACTCAGGAGCAGGCTCGGCTCACCCACTTCAGCAACCAGGGCGTATCAAAGTTCAGGAACCGCACGGAAGTAGCCGGTGTTACCCTCAATCGCTTCCGTCCAAACCGCCTCGCCGGCCGACGCCGAATCCATGAGAACGGTCTTCCACAACACCCACTGATTCAGATCCGAGGATCGCTCCACTCGGTAGGCGACTCCCGGGACGCCTCGCACAGCCACTCGAACCTGACCCGCGCCGGTGGACGAAAGAGCCAGCCGAGCGGCCGGATCCGACCCCGTCATCACCCGCGATCCGGCGATATCCACATCCGAACCATCGAAGGATGCCACCCCAGCCAAACGGACCGCGGCCACCAGTTCGGAAGTGGGGACGAGCTGATACGTCAACTCGCGTGCCGAGCCATCGAAGAAAGGCCCCCACTTGATCTTGCGGTTGACCCGATCCAAGCGACCTCCCGCACTGATGTTGCGAACCAGCCATCCTTCGGGAATGCGATCCTCGACTGCGTAGACCTTCACGCTTTCAATGGGTTGCACCTGGGTCTTCACGACGAACGGCACACCATTCGAGTAACGCGCCGGAGCCTCGGTTCGAGCCCAACTATCGACGGGACCAACCCCGGAGTCACCCGCCAGCGCAGGAACTGCTGCGGGTGGAGAAGCGAGATTGACCCACCAGTTCGGAGCGTTAGTGGCAGGATCATTATCAAAACCATAACGCTCCCCGCCCTTCCACAAGGCGCCAGCCCGAGTGACGTAGGCGATCGGGATATTGGTCGGCTCGATGCTCCAGGCAGCCCCCAGCTGCCAAGCCAAGGCGTAGTCGGTGACCTCCTTGATCGTCAGCGTATCATCCATCGGCGCAAGATCCGCCGGATGCCGTCCATCGGCCCGCAGCGGATTGGTGCCCTGCTGTGCCTCGCGCCGGTTCGGGCGGCCGTCCCCATCAGGATCGGCATTAGGACTACCACCGGTCGCGCTTCCGAAATACTGCTGCTCGTAGCGGTCGCTCATTCCATCCCCATCCGTATCCACATCGCCGAAATCAAAACGGATGAACTGGCCGCGATTGGTAATGCTCAGGGTGGTCGTGTCCCTAGGGCCAGAGGCATCGCGAAGGGTCAGCAGCACAGTGGAACCAAGCGGGACTGTATTCTGTTGAAGCACCGGCGCGGAGGACTCGGTGGTGATGCGCAGAACGTAGCGATCACCCGCCCGCGGGCTGGCACCCATTCGATACGAGGCCAGCACAGGGCCATCGGGCGTGGCCCGCAGGTCGACCACCACCGTGGTATCGGTCGCCTTCACGAACCGGCCATCCAGGGCAATGGCCCCATAGACGACGGCGTCGGGTTCAGGCAGTCCGGCGTAGGTCGGCGCCGACCCGAGCGTCAGCGCCAAGGCCAGTCCGAAGATCCAACGGGAAACGAGATCGATGGAAAAGCCACCGCTGGTGGGAGCCGAACTGCGACGATCACGTTCGGCCGAGATCTCCTGGTGAGGAATCATGGTATCCACGGGTTGAGTATTCATCACAGTCCAGAGTAGCTGTAGGTTTGGAAGTAGATCTTGATATCCGAGACGGAGTCGATGAAGGCATCCAGGCCCGCGTCAGGATCATTCAACAAGGTGCCCCCTGGAATGATGAGCATCCAGTCGGTGTTCCAGGCGCTGCGTCCGATCAGGCGGGTGTCGTTCGTCAGATCCTGTTCGGCGTAGATCCCGGCATCATGTCGCGCCGGCAAGGAGCCGTACCGTCGGATTTGAGTGAAGTTGCCACCCAGGGAATCGGCCGTGGGAATCCAATCCGGGTTCTTCAGATCGGTCGCACCGATCGGGAACGGGGGCGGAATGAGTTGGTCCACCAACCGGAACTCACGCGTGAGCAGGTCGCTTCCGGTCGGCACTCGAAGAACGTCCAGCCCCACCGGCACCAGATAAACCCGTGGGGTTTGCGACACGCGGGTTCCGTCGCTGCCACTCAACCAAACGCCAGCCCGGGCGATCTTGGTGGAGTACTGCGACGGATCATACGCGGAGTCGCCTCCCGACAACGGCCAGCCGAAGTAGTTCAAACCGAACTCAATCTTGGTGGGAAAGCGCAGCACGATGGCGGGTTGCGGGCCGGCGCTCTCCGGTGCAAACGGCCGACAAAAACGCCTGAACTCAGGCAGAGCCCACAGGTCAGGAATGCGGGCTTGGGTTAGAGCCCGCTGCCAATTGCGGTTTGCGCTCGAATTAGAGGCATCGCCGGAAATCCGGAGCAGCTCCTCACGAACCGAGAAGCGGGTGTCGGCAATCTGGGGCTGAACCACCCCGAGTTGCGTCTTAAGCACGCCCCAGTTTGCCTCCAGGCGCGCCAGGGAATCAGCCAAGCCGGGCTGACCCACCGCCGGGTTGCCGTCGACCATCTGGCCGAGGGATCGCTGACGGACAATATCCGTCAGGAACCGACCAGCAGACCGATTGTCCTGTGCTCCAAAGTTTACTTCGAAGTCGTAAGCGTTCGCTGCCAGGTAGACATACTTTGCGGCAAGATCGAATGAAGCGCGGTATTTTTGAATGGCATCGTTGCGGAAGATGCGGAAGGTCATGTCCTCGTAGCGCGCTCGACTGGTAGAAGCAGCTGCGCGAGTGCGGAACACCTTGCGTTCCTCGATGAGGCGTGCGCCCTCAGCCAGTTTGGCTTTATACCTGCCGTAGTTTTGGCGAACCACCTCGGCCTCCTGGTAACAGCGGATGCGCAGGTTGTACTCGTCACGCATCATGTGCTCGATCTCTTTGATCTTTTGAAGCACCTCAAAGTCCTGAGTCTTCACATCAATCGCCAGGTCGGTCGACAATCCAATGACCTCCTTCGAGAGATCGAGAGCGTTCTGGGCAACCCCCAGATTGTCTGCGACCGTTTCCATGCCGAGTATCGAGCCACTGGTGGCAATGGAAATCGCCCCACGTGCCAACGAGGAGACATCAAAGGCGAGACCGATCACCTTCGGGAGCGCCTCCTTCAACCCATCATTGACGTCGCGGACCGTTGAGCTGACCCGACGGAGGTTCGTTTCCACGGCGTTCATGACCCCGATTGAGACGTTGATAGCCGAGACCAAACCCAGCTGAGTGGCCTTGGCGGTGATCACACTTGAGTTCAATCGTTTCTGAGCCTCCAGCAGGGCGACCGCTGCTTGAATATCGGAGACTAGACTGCCATAACTCTGCAGCGCATCGAGCAGACTGGCGTTCGCTTGCACGCAATCGGACAGTGCCAACTGGAGTTCACCGGGAGCGCGCCGTGAGCCCCAGGTGGTCGGAGCTCTGAAACCGTAATCGTCGGTCGAGAGCGGATAGATTACGGACAGCACGTCAGTCTCCAGAATATTGGGATCATCCACCTTCGAGTCACCACCAAACGTGTAGTTGTATTTTCCAGGCTCCGTTTGGATGGGTGTGAAAAAGGCGTTGAATCCGGATCCTTTCGGAGAGCTCGCCGTATCGATTGCCGTGTTGTCCACATACATGTAGTGGAAGTAGTCAGGACCATCGTACCCGTTCGGATAGGTTTTGCCCGGCCCAATGTCCCCCACGTAGGGATACCCGAAGATTTCGATCAGCCGATTCTTATAGTCGTTCTCCTGATCGATGAGGTTGTTGCTGAACTCATTCTGACTGTCCTGGTTTTGGCGCAGCAGCTCGGTCGCACGATTGGCTTGATCCCAAACGTTCACAGCGTTCTTCATAGCCGCGATGGCGCGCTCGAGAATCTGATCGAACTGAGTCAGGCCCTGCACTGCTCGACGCCCGATCTGAGCCGTAGACCCGACCTCCAGAAAGGTTGGATCGATATCGAAAGGCACCGCGCCTTTGGCCAAGCCGAGGGGATTCAGCCCCTCGTCCGCTTGATCCAGGATCCCTTGAATGTCGGCCGCTTGCGCGGGAATCTCGGACAATTCGGCAACCGTGGTTCGGTCGATCTTCTCAATGCCTGTATGGGCGGGGTTAGTATCGACGGCGGGCAAAATGGCGTTCGCTGTCAGCCAATCGAAGTAGGCGCCTTGCGCCGCACGCCCCGCCCACTCGCTGACACCCCAGGCTCGGTCGGCGTCAGTGTCCTTGTAACCCTGCCATTGGCCAGCTGGGTCATCGACATAGAAACGACGGTAAGTGAGGTTTACAATATCCCGTCCCGCCTTGGCGCGCGCCGAAGCGGCTTGGGCGAACTTTCGCTCATCGAGGAAATCAACCAGCACGCCTTGGCCTCCAACCGTCACGGCCTCGGCCCGTGGGACCCAGGTGAAGAAGGGGTGTTGCAGCAAGGAGTAATAGGTGGTGATGGCGGTTAGATAGTGCCCCCAGGAATCGCCGTGTCCTTGTGGGTATTGAACTTTGGCATCCCGCTCGTCAACGAAGCCATCCTTGTTCTGATCGAAGATGTTGTACGTCTGCTGGTAAGCCACCTCGCCCTCACCCAAGGTGAAGTTCCAGAGCAAACGATTATACACCGGTCGTGACTGAACACCGCTGCCGGAAGTATCGCGGCCCCGGAGCAAGGACAGTTCTTCGTCGATCGAAGAATCGAGCTGATTTTGGAATGCAAAAATGGAAGAAGCTAGGCTTCCATACTCCCCACTGGCCGTGCCGAACCCGATCGTGGGATCCAGCGCGTCGGCATACGCTTCATTGCCGAGGAGCATGTAAAGATCACTGATGCGGCTGGAGGCGAGGAGGAGAGCATTGTTCGCCGGATTGTAGTTCACCGGTCTAGCGGCATTGATGCTCTTCTTGCCGGCCACATCCAACACCGTGCTGTAGATCTCGATCAATCCGACCCCATCAAGCTTGGCAGCATCGGGATTCAGCGCGATCGGCCCCTCGTAGCGAGGCCCAGCCTGAACAATCATCGACGAATACGTGTTAACCGACGCGGTGTGGAAATCTTTTGACCGTTGATCAAACGGATTCAGACTGCGAATCACCCGTTTGACCCATCCCTCGCCCAACGCCGGGATCGGAAAGGTCTTTCCAGCTGGATCGCCCACCCAGTCGCTCCAGGTGTTCGTGTCGTTGATGCCAACCTGATACCCGCGATACCGTCCGATCCAGTAATTGTCGGTGATCGCGAAGATTCCCGACTCTCCCGATTCCCCCAAGGTGATGTCGTTCACACCCTGGCCGGAGCTGTAAAGAATCCAGCCGTTCAGGTTCGCGATGGCTCCGTTGGGTCCGACCTGAGGCAGCATCGCCGGGTTCGAAGGGTCGTAATTCTCATCCGAGGGGTGATAGTACCATTCGAAACCGATCGGATCGGGATCCGCCCCGAAATCGTTACTATGCCGCAACGTGAGTCTCTCATCGAACGCATTGTCCGGCAGGAACACCTTCAAGTCTCCCAGGAAGGGACCGTCCTCGATGCGGATGATGTGCAAGCTGACCGGCAGCGAACCAAGAGCCGGATCATTGTTCTCCACCAGGGTTAGATACCGCGGTGGGATGCCCGCGCGTGCTTGGGAGACAACACGGGTGAGCCCTCCGAGCAAAGTTCCATCCTGGGCCGCGGCGCCGGCGTCTGTAATGCTTGTCCCAGAGGCTTCGTCGAAGCGGAAGTATCGAACCAAGCCATCTTCATTGCCGGTCAAGCGCTTCACTCGATCCCGGTTCAGCGCAAAGAGGGATTTGGCGACATTCCAAACACGAAGTTCATCAATTTGTCCCTGGAAATAGGTTCTCAAAAGTCCGCTGTAACCCAATCGAACCAAGCCAGATCCAGTGTAGGACGGTGCGTTGGTTTCGACCATGTCCAGAACGCCATCACGATAGATGCGGCGTTCCGCGGAAGTATTGTCAAAAACACACGCGAAATGGTGCCAGTTGGTGTCGGTGATCTGAGTCGTCGATTCCAAATCGCGCCCACCGAAACTGAACGCCAGGCGCTCATTGGCCTGAAACCCAATCCGGAGTGCGGCGCCGGGTTGCACCGACTCGCCTTGACTGAGAATGGTGGAGGCGCGGTTGAATTGAGTGCGCTTGGCCCAAAACTCGATGGTGAATGGTCGCGCGGTTAGGTCGATCGCACTTCCCAAGTCTGCTTGGTCATCGACACCGTCAAAACTGAGCGCATTTCCTGGCCGAGGAACGCCAGCGGGAAGCCCACCCAGCCCTGCGGTAAGGGCTTTAAGCTGTCCGCCGAGCGGTTCGACCACCACGTTGGTGCCTACCACACGGAAGGCTCGGAGCGAAGCGACCTCGTTAGTGTCGAATGTCGTTCCGTTCAGGGTGTTCGTCGTCGTCCTCAAACTCCCGGCGTCGGTGACAACTGCTTGATAGGTGTAGGAATACTGATTGATCAACCCAAGCCGTAGGGCGGAATCAGGAATGCCATCTGGCTTTCCGTCGGTCCTACCATCCAGATCCACGCGATTCGGATTTCGAGTGAGCCGGAAAAGATCCTGCACCGAGGCCACCCACTTCGAATCCCCGGGAGCCAACGCCTTCAGTCGATCCAGCTCACGCGATGACAGAACATTCGGCAGCAGAATGGGCTCCGCAGCCGGGAAGCTATCCGCGTCGTAGATGCCCGAGAACGTGAGGGCGTTCAGATCGGGATCATACTTAAAGCGAGTCTGCAAGGTTTGCGGCAAGTCCAAGAAGAAAGTCTTGCCGTTTCGATTGGCCTGCTTGATGGACGATGGAATGGTTTGACCAGGCGCAAGTTTAACCACGCGGGGAGTGATCGGGTCGTAGAGGCGCGCTAGAGAATTGATGGGGGCAGTCGCATTGTCCGCCAGCGGATCCCAAGTCGGGTTGAGATCATCGTAGATCGGCTGAACCTTCGCCATGTCACCCACCGCCGGGAGGTCGTTCTTGGCACGAACGAGCGTCTCACCGATGCGGAGCACCTTCGCTGACGGCCAGGAGACCGTGTAGGTCACATCAATCGGGGTTCCCTGTGTGCCCGCGCCGTCGTTCGGAGCAGTGAGTTCCTTCCCCAGTCGGCGATCCAACCAAGCCACCGCGTCCCCTGCCGCCGCATCCGCACCCGCAGGTTGATTGATGTCGTAATAGAAGTCGGGCTGGAGGGGATAGAACCAGCGGATGACAATGTTCGTCTCGCCACCTTCAACACCCGCCGCTCGGGCGTAAATTCGATTTTTGTAATCGCGCCACCATGGGCCGGAAACACCCACCGACTTGGCGGAGAGAGGCTGGAGCAGGGACAACGGATAAGGAGGCTGGATCTCCGTTCCGGCAGTTGCCGTGTATCGGAAGGTGTTATTTTCGTCTTCCGCCAGCACCTTGTAAACCTTCATCTTCCACCGGCCTGTTTCGGGACTGCGATACTTGAGCAACGCATACGGCAAGGAAATTACGGGGCTCAGTCGCTCGTTCAGATCATTTCGCAATGCGAACAACGCCAGACCCGAACCTTTATTCGAAGGGACAATCAGGGCGTGTTCCTCGTTGGGGTTCAGCCCCGGCAGCCGAGGATCATCCTGAACATAAACACGTGGGCTCGCATAGGTGTCAGGCGGCAGCGGCCCCGAGCCTTTTTCACTGGCAATCACGATTTGAGACACCACCTGATCAGAAGGCCAGTCGAGGCGATAGCGTGCGGGACGCGACGCCCAAGCGACGCCGATCGAATTCATGCGATACCACACCACCACGAGATCGTCGGAAGTCGCTCCGGTGTCCCGGTTCACCGGGATAATGTCGCCCGAGCGCGTGTTGCGATCGTAGGCGCGATCTGGTCCGGATCCGTCGTAGGGAGCCAATTCCTGCAGCACATAACCGGTCCGGCCTGCGTAATCCTGATGTCCCGGATCAGATTCCACGGGGAGATCTGCCAGGACATCGCCTACCACTGCGCTGCGCTCGTCCAAAAATGTAGGGTTGTTCCAAAGAATCGTCCGCACCACTTCGTAATGTGGACTCTGAGTCGAGGGCGAGGGCTGTCCCCCGGAGGTTTTCAAATAATGAAGCACGGTGAACCCGTCCGTGTCCGCATTAAAGGTCTTGGAGGTTGGGTCCACGCGCGGAGTGGAACCGGGAGCGGTAAACTCGATTCCCTGAAAGGTATACTCCGGAGTCGGCACGGCAGGGTCCAGTATCACCGGGCTACCCGCAACGTGATAGGTGGGGACCTTTGGCCAGACGGTGATGCCGACGGTTACAATCCGATCGGTGTTGGCAGTGAGGTTGGTTCCTGATCCCACCAAATCTTCGAAGGATTTGAACCACTTGAGCCGAGCCGTCACCGGTCGAATCGCGTAGAGCCGCTTCTCGGCTAGGTTCCAGGAGAACGCGTTGTTTTGGTTGTCGTCGCTCGCGCCGTCCAGAATCTCAATCTCCGGACGACGAGTGACGGCTCCTTCCGGCGCAGCAATCGGACGCCCGATCACCCAAGCCGGCAAGGCCAAGAACCCGTGATCGCGACCTTCGAGGTTTCCCACGCCCACAATCGTCCCGTTACGGCTGATAAAGCGGGCTTCGCGAAGCTTATGTTTGCCGGCGTCGTATTTGAAGGTCCGAGCATCGTAGATCAGGTCGTTTAAGTCATAATTCTGGGCGGCTGTCCTCAGCCAGGCCACCGAGACGCCCGCGCCGTCGCTGCCTCCTTTGGTCGCAGTGCCGACGATCTGTCCAAAGGAGTTGATGGCGAACGGTTCGGCATTCGAGCCGCCGGTCAACGTTCCAAGAGGGGTAAACGACCCGTTTTGATAAAGGAACCCACGGCGTCGGCTAGTTGCCGGGTCCGCGGTGGTCGCGGCGGAGACGATGATCAGTCCACTGTCGTTGATGCCATTCGCCCGACTGCTAAAATGTTGACTCGGAACGCCAATGGCCGAGGCCGTCGCGGAAGTGGCGGGCCACAAGGTAGCCGTTTCATTACCGCCGGTGGAGTAACTGACACCGACCGCGGCTCCCGAGAGATTGAGACTGTAGGCTTCCGAATGAGGGAACCCGCCGAGCGGACTGAGCGAGGCTGGTGCACTGCCGGTCAGAATCCTGAAGCCACGTCGATTCGCCCCGGCGCGCAGATGTCCTGCTATGTCGCCAAGGTCGGTCAATGCCATTGCCACACTGTCATCACCGAGGGGGTTGAGTACGGTTCGAAGGCTACCCAGCGTTTCATCCTTCCAGAGGGTCGCCTCACGAGAGGAGCCAGCTGAGGTGATGGTGTATCCCACCACCTGATTGAGGGCGTTGATCCCGATCGCTTCACTTCGTGACCCATTCCCGCCCAAGGTTCCCAGGTCTTCGAACCCAGTGGTGTCGTTCAATCCGCGGAGCAGAATTCCACGACGGTCCGAGTTCTGCGTTTGCGCATACCCTACCACCCATCCCGCATCGTTGACGCCACTGGCAGCGGTGACGTTTCGGGACTGCAATTCCCCGAGATCCACCAGTGCATAGGCCGGTCTTGGATCTACGCGCAGCTTAAAGCTCCGCGGAATGCTGGACTTCGGATCCGGGCCTGGATCGTCGGCGGTTACCGTGACGGTGACCGTTCCGACCTGGCCTTCCGCCGGGATCAGGGTGAGCGTACGATTGATGCCGCTGCCACCCAATATCACGTGCGCCGGGTCAGGCGGGATGATCGAAGTGTTCGGAGGGTCCAGCGTGACAGTGAGTTTCAGCACCGATTCCGAATGGTCCTCATCCGTCACGATCACAGAGATGGGTCCCGTACTCGTGTTCTCCAAGACGGTCAGATCCGGTATGGGAACGATCACGGGAGCATCGTTGACCTCCTGTACCACCAGATTGACGGTGACCACTGGCGAAGCGCCGCCTTGAGAATCCACCAGCCGATAACTAAAGCTATCAGGCCCATTGTAGCTGTTCGTCGGGGTATACTGAACTGGGTTTCGCGCAGGATTGGCCCAATCGCCGCTCGAAAAGTTCAGGCTTCCGTGGGCAGGAGGTGTGACAATGACATTCGTCATGACTCCACCCACCTCGTTCCGGAACAACTCCACGTCGTAGCCAGGAAGATAAATCGGGGTGATCGTGTCCTCGTTCACCACGCGCAATCCGAATCCTGCCACCGGTTCCGGAAGTCCGAAGGCAGCCGTGCCCACGGTGGCCACTCTCCCTCCGGGGGCTCGGTCGCGAATCGTCGCTCCGGGCGCGTCATCCATAGGAAGATACATCACCAAGCCGGGCTCGCTGCCGGTGAGCTTGGCGTTCATGCCGGCCTGCACTTGCTCCGGTGTTCGGGCGACACTCCAGATGCGGAAGTCGTCCATTCCACCTGCCATGCGCCCCACTTCCATCGATTGTGCCGAGCGAATATAGGGAATCATCCCGTCTTTTTGCGCCACCACGACCCCATTGCGCAGAATTCTCATGTAATTGCCCGACTGCGATGCAACAAACGCCCAATGCTCCCACTTTCCGATCAGAGAATCAGGAGGAGTGTAGGTTAGGCGGCCCTGAAACGGAGGAATCGCCAGAACGTTTCCAAAGTCCCAGTAGACGGTGCCGTCCTGATACGGGACGTGGGCTTGAAACCGATTGGGCACCACGTCGGGAGACATGATGAAACTGGAAAACGCGCCAACCCGGTCGGCACGTTGCCAAAATTCGACCGTTACCTCTGTGGTCGGGGCGATCACCCCAATTCCCTGCTCCCGGACCGCTGATGCCCCACCATCGAAGACGAGACCCGTGTCATCCCGGCGTTGAACATACAGCGCGCCACCTTGCCGGATTCCATTCAGCCGAGCCGGCGTGGAGTCCACCACCACCGAGTTCAGGCCGATAAAGTTCTGCCCCTCGTCAAACTGCCAGTAGGCAACGAGCCCCGCGGTGTTCGCAGGAATCGGCCCATTTAAATTGGATCGGATTTGAGCTTCGCTGCGGGCGGTTGACCAGATTCTGACCTCGTCGAGCTGCCCTGCAAAGTACCGCTGGGTGGCGGGGCTGAAAGCGAGAACGATGGGACCGACGCCAGCATAGTCCCCTGCGGGAGTGTCCGATGCGACGAGAGCGCCGTCGCGGTAAATGTACCGACGCGGGATCGACCGATCATAGACGCAAGCCCAATGATGCCAATTCGAGTCGGTATAGCCCAAGGGCGTGTCGAGATTGTCGGCCCAAAAATCAAACGCGAATCGGTTGTTCGATCGAAACCCGATGTGCAACTGCTGGTCCTGCAGGGTCGGCGATTGCCCGTGTGTCAGCAGCCACCGCTCTTGATTGACCCCGGCATCCTTCGCCCAAAACTCCATCGTGAAGGATCCAGCCCGCAGATCCACGGAGGTGGAATTCATCACCATTCCGGAGACACCATCGAAGGACATCGCCCACGGATTGCCCGCCACCGGGGCATCGTTCGCTGCGGCCACCGTGACCGCCAGATTCACCGTTGTGGAAGCCCCCGCGGGATCGGTCACTCTCAACTGCACCGTGCTGACACCCGAATTGTGCGGAGTTGAGGTCAAACGCAAAACCCGCGAGTCACCCGCCCCGCTGACTCCGATATTCGCCAAGGGTAGCAAGGACGCATTCGAAGAAGAGACGACCTGAAATGACACTTGAGAGGCAGCATGGTCCACGTCTGCAATTGAGATCGCAACATCCCGAGGCCCATCTTCGGTCAGGGTCAGATTGTTGCCTCCGCTAACCACCAGCGTTGGTGGATCATTGATACCCAAGACCGCCAACTGGAAGACGAACTGGGTCGTTTGGCCGGCATGAGTTGCCGAGACCGTGACCTGACCCAATCCCGATTGGTTGGGTGCTGGATTGACGATCAGTGAGCGCTGGTTACCGTTACCTTGAACCCGCAAGAATGAGGCTACATTCGGCAACAACCCTTCCTGTGAAGAGGATGCGGTGACCAAAATGGAATTACCCGAGGTGTCCTCAAGATCCGAGACGGTGAAGGGAAGGACGATGCCGTTGTCTTCGTTGAGGACCACCGGCGAACTGAGCCCGGCTATCTGGGGCGGATCCTCCACCTGACTGACGTTGACCGTAACGGAAGCTCGGCTATGCACAGCGGCGCCATCGTTGGCATCGATCGAAATGACTGCCTTCCCAACACCATTGGCTACCGGGCGAATAGCGATGGTGAACGTCGCGCGACTAGAGGGAAATTGATAAAATTCACCTGTCTTGGTAACTGCGAAATTCGTGTTCGGCACCAAGGCCTGGTTGTCCGAACTTACATTGACACGGGTGTAGACTCCCCAGGCCGCAACCTTCAAGGTGACTGTCGCGATAGTGTCTTCGTTGATGGTCACCTCCCCGCTGCTCAAATCGTAGATCTGGGCGGAAACCGAGCCGGTAAGAGGGCCGATGACCAAGGAAGCGAGCGCGGCGAAAAGGAGCGCTGCTCGTCGAGTGAAACCGGAGCGAGGCCGGACAGAATTGGCAAGGTGGCTCATGAGATCAACAGGAGGGTTCAGCGTTGGACAGAAGGATTAAGCTCGGTGGATTCCGCCACGCGCCGGAGTCGGAACGTGCCTTGGGCGGCGATGGGCTGACGATGCAGCCCGGTCACAGTCTCGCGATAAACGCCGGAGATCACCGCATAGCCGTAGTCAGGTGGGCGAGGGCCGTCCGCGGTGTTCCAATCACGAAACTCGAACTGAAACTGACGTGAAATGTCGAAGGCCTCGCGCTTGAAGTCCTTAAACTCCGTATTGTCGAGATTGTCGTGGTCCGGATGAAAGCGGTGGAGGTAGGGGTTCCGGGGATCCGTGGACGGAATCAGATAGCCTCCCACGTTGGTCTGGTTGATCCCAAAAAGCCCAGCCAACTGGATCTGATTGCCAGCTGGCGTCGGTGGAAAGTAGAACGCCGCCGAACTAAGCCTGCGATTGGCAGGACGCCCATCCTTGAGAATTGCGGACTGAAACTGGCTCAGCAGGGATTCCTCGGTGACCAGCACATATCGGCCCGGTTTATCAACCGCCTTCGAGCCATCGGGTTCAGTCTTATAGGTCCCATCCTGCCACATCTGCCAGACCTCATGCAGCAAGCGCGTCTGCCCCGTGGCGCTCACATGCAACAGCACGCGAAGATCAAACGTCCTCTGCACCGGGGTCGGGACATCACTGATTCCGCGCCGCTCGATCTGCAACGGTTCCCCGCTCTTCGAAGTCTGGGTCGTGACCAACTGTCCCGAGTGTGCTTCGCTCACCTGGCTCACCGAAATGACCCCCGACCAGAGTCCGCCCAACCTCGCAGCCGCTGCCTGGGCCGCAGGCAAGCCACCGGTAGGAACCACCAGACGGCGGATTCGGATTGGCAGTAAAAAGCGAGTTCCGGCGTTGTCGCGGATGTCGAGGTAGCTCGCATATCCGGCATCCGGCACCAGGCTTCGATCGGGTGCCAGGCGAAGATCCAGGGATTCCCCTTCCCCGAGGCTAGACACCAGGATCGGCGGAAGCCGATCCCATTTGACCCCCTGCTGGGGATCGAACACCCCACGAGTCAGGGCACTCGCACCGACCCGACCCTGCTCCGCGACGCTCGCATTGATTGAGTTCGCCGATCGGTTCACCACGCGGATGACTGTTTCCTTGAGCCCGCGATCGAAGTCGACTCCGTTGGGGGCGTCCGTGATCACTTCCAAGGGAGCGACGAACTGCGACGGCCCTTTGCAGAACACCCAGTAAGCGGCCTGAGGATCCATTAAGTCCGAGTCGCCGACCCGCTCCCAACGTCCCGAGGCGCCGAGCTGGTAGATAGGTTGGAGGGTTCCGTCCGCCGCTGAGTAGTGCGCCGGAGAGTTATGAAAGTAATCCACAAAACTGGGAGCCAGTTCCGCGTCAATCGGAAAACCTTTGAGATTGTAGGCATCCGCCTTCCAGCTCACTGGGCCGAAATAGGGCGTGCCGGAAACCACCCAGGTAGCGGGGGCTGACAACTGAATGAGGTAGGGCCTTCCCCCTTCGATCTGGAAAAGATTGTTGTCGAGCGATTCAACTCGATTGGTGGGGATGTGAACCAGCCATTGGTCCCGATTCCACACCGGTTCAGCCGGGTCGGCGATAAACTCGACGGAGGATGTTTTGTCCTGGGGACGCCAGACGCTCAGGATCGGCAGTCCCTGGAGAATCACCTCTGCGGTGGTATTGGTCGGTGTCAGATCGAGGTAAATGGCGTTCCAGCCCTGCCTCAGAGCGTAGCTCTGCGACAGAATCTGGCCGAACATCGAAGTGGAGCTGATGGCCAGGAAGATCAACGCCACCAGCACAGGAATAGTGCTCCGCTCCTGTCTCCAGGACTCTTCTATGGTCCGCCCAGTGCTGAGGTCATCAGAGCGCTTGGCGACTCCGCGCCCAAACCACCGGATCTTGGCGGCTCGCATGTGTGTTCGGTTCTCGTTCATGCCTTGAAATTCATGGGGTTGTTGTGGACGTGATACCGCCAGGGAGAGAAGGCGGACTGCTCGCGGGGACCTGGAGATCCAACGCCGCCAACCGGCTGCGATCCACCTCGATGGCCAACCCACGCTTGAGCGATTGATGAAATTCCTCCTCGGCATCCACGCGGCGGGAGTTTTGAAGCTGATGCTGTAATTGGTCGCGCACCTCGGCAAACGGGCGAGGTCCGGACTCTCGCTTCTCCAAGAGCCTCGCAACCTGGAACCCTACCGGACTCTCAATCACCTTTGAAAGAATACCGGGCTTCGGCAAAGCCAGAAGAGCATCGAACAACTCCTTGTCACGCCCAACCGACTCGCGGGTCAACCATCCCAGTTCACCACCGCGAAACCGCGTCGCTTGATCGTCGGAATGAAGCCGGGCCAGATCGGTGAACTGCGCCTCGTCAGCAGCCAGGGCACGTTCCGCCAGCGACTCCGCCTTGGCCTTAGCGGCAGCGCGCTTCTCGACGCTGGCCGAGCGAGGAACCGCCACTAGGATGACCGCCGCACGGATCGCCGCGGGCCTCTGCAGCCGAGGCTTTTGTAGCTCATAATGAGCCCGTAGTTCCTCCTCCGTCACCTCGGTGGCCGGCGGCTTCGCATGCGCCTCGCGAAAAGCTCCCACCACCATGGCCTTAAATCGTGCCTGCATCTCGGGGGATCGATCAAAACCTTCCGCCTGAGCGCGCACCCAGAGGGTCTCCTGCCGGATCAGATCCTCCAGCACCTCGGCCCGATCCGCCTCGGTGGGCTCCTTCAAGACGACCACGGGCCGATGCCGGCGAGCCCATTCCCGACGGAACATCTCCTCCGTAATCGGTGTGTCTCCCACCTGGGCAAGAGCGCCAGGGTGGCGTCGATGAGCCCCCCCTCCACCCGGAGCCGAGGCGCCCGGATCCCGACACGAGCAGAGGAGGAAGCAGCCTACCATCATCCCCAGGCTCCCAGCACACCTAGTCAGCCAAGTTGACAGGGCTAGCCCATGAAAGGGAACGAATGCAGCAAAAGGATTCAATCACCTTACTAAGGCGAAATGCCGCGACGAAGCTGGCCAACTATTTTTGAAGATTGAGAAGTACCGGCTCCGTTCGGGTGCCAAGCCGATCCAGTGGGGTCAACCTGACCTTGCCAGTAGATTTGTCGAGCCAAGCACTCTGGCGTAAATCGGCGGAAACCGGACAGACCCAGTGCGTGGAGGCTGTCGGGACGGAGTGAACCTCGGTGCCAGTAACGACATTCCAGAACTTCAGGACCCCTTCCCCCCCTTGGGTGACCAAGGTTCGTCCATCGGGGACGAAGGAGACGGCCATAACACCTGCAAAATGTCCCCGCAGGGCAGGCATGGCCAGCTCCCAGGTGGCCACATCCCAAATCATCACCGAACCGTCCCAGCTAGAACTCGCTAAGCGGGTGCTGTCGGGCGAGAAGGCGAGGCAATACAATTGCCAGGCGTGGCCTTGCAGGGTTGCGCCGATCCTATTCGATTTGAGATCCCAGATCCCGATTCCAAAGTTCCGAACGGCGTAAGCCAGCCACCGACCGTCGGGGGAAAAGGCGAAACGACAGCGACGCGGCACCGACTCGTTATCGACGTAGCCGGGCAGGGTGGCCCGCCGTTCCCCGCTCTGCGTATCCCACAAGCTGGCGGTGATCGAATTGTACTCCAAATCCACCAGCCAGCGTTGATCGGCAGAGAGACTAGCCAAAACCGAGTTGGTGATCCCGTTCATCTTCACCTGCTTCCGCACCTCCCCGAGCGGAAGGCCCCGCGTTTCCAGAACCCCATTCCTTCGCAAGGCCGTGAGGGAATCATCGCCAATCGCTAACCGCCACGGGCTGACGTCCTCACCGTTCAACAAGGTTCTCAAGGGCAGCGGCTTCAAGGGTTGAGCCCCCGGTTGGACCGGCAACCAGTGGAGGACCTGGTTCACGTCCACCACGCGATAATAGCGTCCATCGCCCGAGAATCCGGCCAGCATCCCGAGCGGGGGCGTGGGCAGGTCGGTGTGGGGCGGATCCGGAATCGTGGCGCTCCACCATTTAACCAGGGTGTCCTTTCCGCCTGAGATCAAGTGCTGATCATCGGCGGAAAACGCCACGGCCCAAACTTCGTTCAGGTGGCCCCGCAGGGTGGCCTCGACTTGGCCCACTTTCCCGCGCGGATCGATCGGCCAAACACGAAGGGTCTGATCGCCGCCCCCGGTGGCGATCCTCTCACCGCTATTCGAAAAAGCGACCCCCAGCAGCCATCCGGGATGAGCATCCACCGACTGGACCAACTCCCGACGTTCCAGATCGAATGTTTTTAGCCGGCCGGCCGAATCCCCCACGGCCACCAGACGGCCATCGCGCGAGGTGGCCAGCGCGGTCAGAAGCGAGCTGTCACCCAGGTTGGGTTTCCACATCACGAGTCCGGTGGCCGCTTCCAAAATCCACAGATCGCCGGCATGCATCACCGCCAGCCATTCCGCCTGTTTCCCGCAAAAACTCAGGTCTCCTTGGTTTTTCCGCAGCGACTCAGGAAGGGCAATTGACAAGACGGAATCGCTCGAATCCGCATCCACAATCCGAATTGCCGTCAAGCTCAGCAAAGCGAAGCGATGTTCCATCGGGGAAAAAGACACCCCTTTCCAATTCCCAGGATAGGAGAACACCTCGATCCAGGTGGAGGTGTCCCGCACAATCGCCGCCTTCTCAGTCAGGTAGACCAACAGTTGTCCGTCGGATGACAGATCCAAACTCGAGCGAGTGGACTGATGTTCCAAGGCGGGGAAACTGTGCAAGAGCGAACCGGAGCTCCGATCCCAGATCCGCACATCGCCAGGACAGGAGGAGGCCGCAATCCAGTCGTCGTTACCGGGGGATCTAACAGCGGCGACCATGCGGTGATGCGCAAAAGAGGAAATCTCCCGTCCGTGCGCCAGATGCTGCAGATAATACCATTCAAAACCTCGGATATCCCCTGAAGGAGGATTGGACCGGGGATTGACAGTGGGCACGTAGCGATCCAGCAGGTTCATCGCTTGGCCAAGGTTACCGGCCTCGAGCGCCACCGAGGCGACCTTCATGTCGGCAGAGTAAGCTCGAAAAAGCGTTTGATGCTGGGCCTGCTCCGCCTCTTGACGAAGCAGGCGCTGCAAATGCTCCGCCCGCAACGCCCGCCGCCATTGCCAACCGGACACCGCCAGCCCGAAAACAAAAATCAGTCCCACCGTGGCAAGAAACCCAACCATCAGCCGATTCCGCCGTATAAAACGTCCGAAGAGATATCCCGAAGTCGGAGGACGAGCCTCCACGGGACGGTGCGCCAAATGCCTGTCGAGGTCCTGGGCGAGGCTGTTGGCAGTCGGGTAGCGATGCTGCCGCTGCTTGGCCATGGCTTTGAGAACGATCCAGTCGAGATCTCCGCGCAGGGCGGAAACCAAGCGATCCGCAGTCTCCCCCCGCTCCGACGCCACGGCTTCTAAGTTGGCAGCTTCCAAGGCGACAAGGCTCGAGGAGGGTCGCGGAGGCTCCACCTCCAAAATCCTTCTCCGCATCGCCGCCAGCCCACCCGAGAGCAGCCAGGGGGTGGCAAAGGGCGGTTGTCCGGCCACTAGCTCATACAGCAGCACCCCCAGTGAATATACATCCGTGCGCGTATCCAGATCCGGCCGCCCCTCGGCCGCCTGTTCCGGACTCATATAGGCCGGGGTTCCCAGGACGCCATCGAGAGCAGGATTCGATGCGGTCAAGGTATGGTATCCCCCCTCGTTGCCCTCCTCGGAGGTGGCTTTGGCGATCCCGAAGTCGATCACCTTGGGCACAGGACGGGAGTCATCGACCGAAACCACCAGAATATTGGAGGGTTTGAGGTCGCGATGAATGATTCCCTTCTGGTGAGCGTGCTGAACGGCGTGACACACCTGAACGACCAGGCGAAGACGCTCAGCGACGGACAGGTTCCGACTGTTGCAGAAGTCGGTGATACGTTCCCCCTTCACCCACTCCATGACGAAGTAAGGGCGGCCTTGCGGGGTCATCCCGGCATCCAAAACCTTGGCAATGTTCGGATGGTCCATGCGCTCCAGGACCTTGCGCTCCAGCTCAAACCGGGCGAGCACCGAACGGGAATCCATGCCCGGCTTAATCAGCTTGAGGGCCACGCGACGCCGCACCGGCACCGATTGCTCCGCGAGATAAACAATGCCCACCCCGCCCTCTCCCAATTTGTCTAGGACCGTGTAAGGACCGAAGCGTCGGCCCTCCCAATTGTCATCCCACAGTTCAAGCGTGGGCTGGGCGGAACTAACTTCGCCTTGGAACAGCTTAACCTCCCCCGCCCGATCGTGAGCCATCAACAATTCCTCAACCTCCGTCTTGATCTTCAGCGATCCAGCGCACGCCTTCTCGAGAAAAGCCTGTCGCCCCGTGTTATCCGGCATCTCGAGAGCTTCGTCGAAAATCGAACGGATTGTCTGGAACTCCTCCATGTGAAGACTCATCTCCGGTGAGCTATCCCCCCTGCTCTCGTTTGATCTCCCGATACAGCCAAGCCCGGGCGAAGCTCCAGTGCCTGCGCGCGGTGCGCTCAGGAATGCCTAAGGCCAGGGCTGCTTGGGAGTTAGTGAGTCCGACAAAAAATCGGAGAGTGATGAACCGCGCCACCTCAGGATCGTGAGTGGCAAACGCCTCCAGGGCTTGGTTGACCGCCAGCAGAGTATCGTCGTCCTCGGCGATGGCGGGAATTTCCAATTCGGCGACATCCAGGGGAACCGCACCGCCTCCTCGTTTGACAGAATTTCGCTGGCGGGCGCGTTCGATCAGAATGCGGCGCATCGCTTCGGCCGCGGCGGAGAAGAAATGGCCATCGTTTTCGAATCGAGGGGGATTATCGCTTCCCATTAACCGGATCCAGGCTTCGTGCACCAGAGCCGTGGGCTGCAATGTGCCCGGACGCTCCGTCAAAAGCTTGCGCGCTGCCAACGTCCTGAGTTCATTGTACACCAAGGGCAAAAGTTCCTCGGCTGGGAGCGCCTGAATGGCGGCGTGGCCTCGAGGAACACCCGAACTTTGCATCGATACGTCCACTGGGAAGAATACTAACCAGTCGGGCGACCGATGCAAACTGCCTTTTGTGAGAAATCTGCATCAGGCTTTTGTCCCCAAAACCAGCAGGACGCCAGTCACTTCCGATGGAGGCGGGGCCAGTATTCCGCAGAGCGCGCTCGCCCCTGTCTTGCTCGCCCTTACTTCTTCACGAGGGGCTGTTCGTTCCCCCCGTTTTCCGACCAAAGTTTACGAACCAGATCATAGCCGCTTTGGTCGTAGAGCTTTAAATCGCCGCGGTCGAAGGGAAAATGATCGTTGCCGGTGAACCAGATGCACGACAGCTCGGCGAAGTACTCCAGGTGGTTCACCGTGGCGTAGGTCTCCTCGAGATTGGTTCCATCGGACTTGCGAACGTTGCGATAGAGCCCTTTGTCCTTGGCGCTGTTGTAGGCCATGAGGATGTCGGCCCGGTTCTCCGACCATTGCTCCAGATGCCAGGCATGGGAAAGCTCGTGCAGGAGGAGTTTCAGGGAGCCAAACTCGGTCATGGAGTTGAAATGTTTGGCTGAGTAGATGACGACACTGCCGCCCATGCGAGGATCGAGATTCTTGAAGTAGCGCGGAGCCGCCTGAGCGAAGAACTGAGCCCCTTCGGATTTACCATCGTGGGTCGATTGCTCGCCAAACATCAGAAAGATGGGAACCGACTGGAGGCGACGGACCGCATGACTCGGGAGCACATCGCGCACTTCCTTCAGCTTAACTTCCAGGCGGGCGATGGCCTTTTTGGCGGTCGCCGGATCTTTGTCCAGCATCTCCTGCTCCACCAACACGGACCATCCCGAAACGCGACGGCTGAAATAATCGCGCAGGGGGTGAGCGTAGTCGACGAACTTGCGAGTCGCCACCGGCCGGGCGGAGGCGCTCGGAGTAGCGGTGAGGTTGGTCGACGAGGTCGCAGCAGAGGCACCCAGAATCCCCACGAAGAGGGAAACGAGCGCCAAGATCCATCGCAGTTGCGGCATGGATGAAGATAATTGACCAGCCTGACATCGGCACTCCAGCCAACCACATCCCCACGCCTACGTAGAACTACGGTGCTCCCCCTCGGTGCCCCCCGGAGGTTCATCCCTCCCCCTACCCCCCAGGCCTGCTCGCCACCCCCAATCTCAACCACAACACATTAATTGAAAACAGGTTAGAAACACGATCACCGCGAAACACCTGCAGAGCGAAACTTCGGCATGATCCGGCTTCGCGACCGATCCTAGCGAGGACGCCAGCAGAGAGGTCTGTCCCTTGTGGATGGGGCCTGGCTGCGATTGGCGTCGGTCGGCATGGAACACATGGGGGGGTACGGGCCAGGAGGATGAAAATCCTTACGAAGCGGGGTTAGGCGCGAGGGGAATGGGGCAAGGAAAGGAAGATGGGGTGACTGACGGGATTTGAACCCGCGACATCCAGATCCACAATCTGGGGCTCTAACCAGGCTGAGCTACAGCCACCAACCAGGGGCGAGAAGGTAGATACCCTGGGCGAGGTCGTCAAGATCGCACAATCTTTTTCTTGGCGGGTGCAGTTGGGTCGTTTAGTTTCATCCCGTCTGTCCGGTGGTGTAATGGTAGCACAAGGCCCTTTGGAGGCTTTTGTCATGGTTCGAATCCATGCCGGACAGCCATTGATTCTGGAGCAAACACGGAGATTTCCCCCAGCGACGAGATCGCCCGCACAGTTTCCGCACAGATTCCCATCACCCAGGAGCGTTCGGATGATTCGTTCCCTAAAACGATTCGGTTCCGCAAATCCGAGTGTAAGATCTATGGGAAGACCGAGTCTTATCCCTTCTTCCGTGTCAGTGGTTACGTAGAAGGCAAGCGCAAGGTCACAAGCTACTCAACCTTCCCAGAAGCTAAGGAGGCGGCAGAAAAGCTCGTGCGAGATTTAGCCAGTGGCAGCACGGCTCCAGCTCTCACGAATCAGGAGGCGTCCGATGCCCTGGCAGCGCTGGAGCAATTGAAAGCGTTTCGTGAAGCGACCGGACAACGGGTCTCCCTGGTGTTGGCGGTCTCGGAGTATACTCGAGCGGCAGGGAAGCTGATAGGTTACACCATGAAGGAGGCAGTCGAGGGATTCATGAGCTCGGTCGTTACGGTCAAGCGAGTCGAGCTCAAGCAGGCCATGGAGGAGTTCATCGAACTGCGGAAGGCTAAGACCATCGCGAAGGATGGCAAGCGACCCAGGCTCTCGGCAGAATACCATTATCTGGCATCGCTTTGGCTGCGTGAATTCGCCAGCACCTTCCCAGGCCTGAACGTCTGCGAGTTAGCCAAGGATCACGTCGCCTCCTACATGGCTCTCCACATTGGAGCGTCTCCGAAGACTCGTAACGCTCGGCGGGGAGTGGTGAAAATGTTCCTTCGATGGGCGGTGGAGAAAGACTACCTGGCCACGAATCATCGACTGTTCGAGAGCGGAGACATCAAGCATGAGCCAGCGGATCCCGAGGACATTGATTTTTACCGGGCAGAAGAGCTGGCAGCGCTGCTGGCTTGCGCGAGCGAGGAACTCCGACCGTTCTTGGCCTTGGCGGGTTTGGCTGGGCTGCGAGAGAAGGAAATCATGCGGCTCACCTGGGAAGATATCTTCCGAGTTCCGGGTCACATCGAGATCGCAGCATTTAAGGCGAAGACCAGAAGCCGACGCCTCGTTCAGATTTGCCCTGCCCTGGCTGAATGGATCAAAGGCCACGAAATGGAGAGCGGGCCTATCTGGAAGAAGTCATACGACATGTTCCACATCGACTTCGGAAAACTGCGCGAACGGTTGAAGATCCCGAATCGACGCAACGGCCTGCGGCACTCATTTGTCTCGGCTCACTTCGCACTGTATTCGAACGAGGGACAGACTGCGGCTCAGGCGGGAAACAGCCCCACTATGGTCCATAAGAACTACAAAGGCTTAATGACAAAGGCGGATGGAGAAGCCTGGTTCAATGTCACACCCAAGCTGGCGAAATAGCGCACACACCTGAGCCACAACCGGAAACAGAAAAACATGTTGACGCCCCGTAGAATGAGGGGTTTTAGCACTACAGGCACACTTGGATTTTTTGTTAAAAAAAACTCTTGCTGCTTGGAAATTGTATCGCCATTGAAAGTATCGGAACGCAACAAAGCGCTCTAAAAAGTAATTAGTCACATCGTCATCTATGACCCAAGATCCAAAACAAGAAACAAGCGAACACGGTTCAGAATTCATCTCAGCAGCTCAGGTCCTTCAACGTGTGCCAGTGTGTCAGCGGACACTTCACAACTGGACCAAATCCGGCAAGGTTCCTTCGGTCCGTTTGCCTGGATCGCGCCGGGTCATTTATCACTGGCCAACGGTTCGGGCCACTCTCCTTAGGAACACCATCTGACCCATCCTGCTCCTGTCCCCCTAGTCGTCCCTGTCCTGTCCGTTTGCTCTGGTTGCTCCTAGTCACCTAGGGGCCAAGGTTGAATCAACGTCATGGATAACCGCGCAAGAACTACGTACTTGAAGGGAGAACGAAGGGCAGAAAGGGGGCTCAAACGGATCTGATACAATGGCACCTTAAAGACCCAGTTGGGTCACCAAGTTAATCCATATGAAACGCAAGAAAGACAGCCACCAGGCTGAACGAAACAACATCGAAGGTTACATCAAGACACCTGAGCTAAGAAGGCGCTTAGGGCTAAGCAAGAGGGTCGTTGCTCGCTGGATCCATGAAGGGATTCTGCCAGCTATTCGCCCACCAGGAGGAAGAGCTTTCATCTTCGAATGGAGAACCGTTCGGGAAGCTCTTGCCAAGTTCCAAGTCACAACCAAAACCGTATAAAGAAAGACTAAAAGAATACCTAGAAATAGAAAGGCCCTGGCCGATGTTAGCGCACCGGACCAGAGCCATAAACCGTCGGAATCAACTGTTGCCAGGACCGTAGAAGCTACTGCCGAGTATAGCAAGCTAAGACCGTTACCGGAAGAATTCGAGCAGGCTGGTCATAGCCTTAAGCGCCTGATGCGACAGGGCAACGTAGCGCTCTACGAACGAAAGCTGCTGGCCTCAGGAGCTAGGCCACACTGGGAGCTGGTCAGAATCAAGACCCTCAAGGCCAGCGTCATTCACGGCAAGGAGTATCCCAGGAGAGAGGTATATCCAAAGGACGAAGACTGGGGAACGCTCGGATGGACCCTGGTCTCTCTCGATGATGCCAAGGAGCGCTTTGCTGCCTTGGTTGCCAGCTATCAGAAGCCTAAACTTACCCCCACCCTTGACCCACTGTATTCGACTTTATCGCTCGGCAAGGTCAACACAGCGGACAGCGCTTGCGATGCCTTGGTGAAGGAAGGGGGTAAGGAATGAGCGAGCAAACGTTCCCCTCATTTCTGGTAGAGATGGTCCAGAACGCGCCCAAGGCGGGCTCTGGAGTTCATAGCTGGCTCTTCTCGGCGGCTCGACATCTGCACCATCATTTTCCTGACAAAGAGGATATGCGCGAGTTTATAGCCAGCTGCGTTGAGAGATGCGGAAGACTAGTTCCCACCTCGGAGATAGATGACGCAATAAGGAACAGTGCTCCGGTAGCTTGGCGGCCAACGGGTAGCTCAGGGCAAAAGAACTACCAGCCGGAACGACGGTGGCCAAACGTGGACCCCAAAGGCCTTGAAACCGTTCTGAAGCAGGGTGGCGGTCTCGACCGTCTACACGAGCTGTCGGCAGCTACATCGGCCCTGATCAAAGCGAGGGCGGATGAATTGATCGGCTGGCTATTTCCAGGAAATCCACTCCTATGTTGTAGCTGGCGCACTCGATGCTTTGACACCCTTGAACGCGAGGAATGGGGAGAACGACTAGCCAACATGCAGTTCATAGTCCCGAATCCCATGGCAGCTAAGTCGGGACTCACTAAAGATGGAAGGACTTCGAAGCACACGCTAAACAACACGGGGCCGCGACGCTTCCTAGTGGTTGAGTTCGACCAGGGCAGTCTAGATTCCCACGCCACCATTCTGACCCACCTTGCCACATTCGCCCCGTTGATCTGCGTTGTCTTCTCAGGAAGCAAGTCGTTGCATGGCTGGTTCCTGGTAGAGAACCAAGCGGAGGCTCTTGTATTGCGGTTCTTTCGGTATGCGGTCTCGCTGGGGGCCGACAGCGCCACCTGGTCGCCCTGTCAGTTTGTAAGAATGCCAAATGGCCTAAGAGAGAACGGAAAACTGCAAGAAGTTCACTTCTTAAACCTCGCGCCCTTAAAGGAGGTGGCATGAACGAGACTATTCAAGAGCCCATCATGCTCGAGGCTCCCGAAATAAAATCATCGTCTGATCCTTCAAAGCCATCAGTTGACGCTTACTACGACGTGAAGACGAAAGAGTTTCTACTAAAGAACGAAGGCGGTCGCTGGTTCGGGCATAACGAAAACCAGTTCAAGAGGGTGCTACGAAGTTTGGGTTACTCGACCCGCTTCGAAGCCTCCAGCATCTCGGAAGCAGATAGTGTGATTCTAGAAATCCTGAACACGAAGGACGTTCATTTCTCAGGTCCTCTAGCCGGTTACAAAGAGGGATTCTACGTAGCAAACGGCACGCGGTTCTTAGTGACATCCGAGCCCAAAATTATCACGCCGATTGAAGGAGCGTGGCCCACAATAAACCAATTGATCAGCGGCTTATTAGAGTCCACCGAGGAAGGGATTGATCAACGTCACTATTTTTACGGCTGGCTCAAGGTAGCCTATGAGTCGCTTGTTGCTGGAGAGCCAAGGGCTGGCCAAGCCCTGGTGATTGCGGGGGAGCGTGGTTGCGGCAAGAGTCTATGCCAAGCCATCATCACTGAGATCTTGGGGGGACGGTCAGCGAAGCCCCACGCTTACATGTGTGGAACCACGGCGTTCAATAGTGACCTTTTTGGAGCAGAGCACCTGATGCTTGAGGATGAGCAGGCCAGCACGGACATCCGAGCAAGACGCAACATGGGGGCGCACATCAAAAGCATAACTGTTAACCCCACGCAAAGACTCCACGCAAAGGGGCGCGACGCCCTGGTGGTGAAGCCTTTTTGGCGTCTTTCCATCAGCCTCAACTCGGAACCTGAGAATCTGATGGTACTACCTCCTATCGACGATAGCCTTAGGGACAAGCTAATCCTCCTACGTGGATACAAAAAACCCATGCCAATGCCCACCGCTACTAATGAGGAAAGACGAGCCTTCATGACTGCGTTGGAATCCGAGTATCCAGCTTTTGTACATTTCCTGGTTAACTACGACATTCCTCCAGATCTTCAGTGCCAGCGGTTCGGGGTGACTCATTACCACCACCCTGAAATCCTTGAGGCAGTCGATAGCTTGTCGCCTGAGATGCGATTGCTCTCCTTGGTTGATGGCGAATTGTTCAGCTCCGGAACAGCCGAAACCTGGAAGGGCACGGCTGAGGAACTGGAGCGGAGGCTGACAAGACCAGATAGCCAGTGCGCTCATGAAGCCTCTCGAATCCTTCACTACCACACCGCTTGCGGAACTTACCTAGGACGCCTGGCAGGGTGTAAGCCAGAGCGGATAGAGCAACAGCGGACGGCCAAGAAGCGTTTGTGGCGAATCAAACCGCCAGACGACCCGGATCCTGAGGAGTGACGGCATGACGCCAATTTGCTAACACCCCACACCCAGCAGCGCTCTCCCCCTTCTCTCCTTCGTGTGTTTATGACATTAAAAATATAACGTCATGCCGTCATCTACAACGAGGGAGCGAGGCCGGGAGCGTTGCCCGGGTCAAAGGGGAGTGGCATCCGCCGCCCTTAGAGGTTCGAAACGGAAGCATTTGCCCGACCTTCCGCTGTCTCCACCCGCCCAGCCAATCAAAGCGCCTCGTAGCTCTGTGTACACATACAAAGCGAAGGCTTTAGAGGCCTATTCCTGAGGCTTGTTTTGGCCTGAAGCTCCAGGGCGCAGAAGGCTGGAGAGTCAATGGACGGCCAGAGCTTGCGAGCGCTCTAGGCGACCGGTTGCCCGAAAGCCTGGTGTTTAGCCCTATGGTCCTAGGCTCGCTTCGTTTGCCCTAAGCTCTTGATATCAAGAAGGCCCTGGTAGATAGCGGCTTCAGGGTCAGGGCTGGGAGCGTCCAGGCCTTCATAACTTCGGCGTGCGTTTGCAAACCCTTCCAGCTTGGTCTGATGCGTCTTAAGCTGGATCTGTCCAGGCAGAGGCAAGCGCTTCAGATCATGGATAAGCCTTCGCAAGTGCTTATCGACTTTGCGCCTAGCGAGCTTCTCAGGGCCTTTGCGCTTGTTTGGCAAGGTCACTTGGCGAGCTCGAGCCAGCTGGGGTGGGTAAGGAGGGAAGGAGCCAGTAGCTACTGCCTTGGTTCGCTTGGCTTCAGCCTTAGCCCAAAGCTCCGGATGTTGAGCCTTTAAGCGCTCATAGGTTTCCCAGTCCATCCTCACAGCCCTAGCGGCGTCCTGTTCTGCCTTGGTGTCTATGGGGAGCGCTAGGGGTGTCTTGTTAAAGAGTCGCCATAGGAGCAACCGGACACGACGATTGGCTTGGGGCTTGGGTGCCATAAGGGGAGTTTACCAAGCAGCGGCTAGACCCGCCTCATACCCCCTTGCAATATACGAACTGGAGGCCTATGGTTCAGAGGAAGGAAAGGTCAATAGCAACGACTTATGAAGATAAAAGAGGGAAAAGTTCCGGCGCTGATAAACGAACCAGCGGTCGCTTAATCAAAGTTCGGCAGCTAACACAGATCTATGATTCACTACCGGATCATTTCTGGGATTTGGATAGCAGCTGGAACGGTAGGGCTGGCTTTCGAGGGTGTTGACGTGGTGCGGAGAGTACGGACCGGGATTGGGCTTGCTGGTGCCACCTACTTTGACTGCGTCGTTTCGCTGTCTGCTTTGGTGGTTGGTATCTGCCTCCTGCGCCCCAACCATTGGGCACGAGTGCTGGCGGGCGTCGTTTCTATACTTTTCTGGACCTATTGCGGCAGTCTTCTCGTAGTGCTTGGCGGATCTTTCGGTCCATTGGCGATGTCCGCAAATTGCCTAGGGATCGCACTCGCGGCTTACACACTTCTGGTCGTTTGGAGTGTCGCGGCACCTCCTGGCCTAGCACACTGCCGAACCAGATCGTCGACCGAACCGCCGCCAGCATCGGATTTTCTCACATGATCAAAGACCCTA
>JAEUHE010000159.1 GCA_016793885.1 Verrucomicrobiales bacterium | reverse complement strand
TGGGGTTGTGAGAAAACCACGACTAACCCAGGGTAGGCGCTCCTGCGTCGCGCCAACCCTGGGCTTTGAGCCGGAATCCCTTTGGGATTCTAACATTTGGTCGAAGAACTTGTGGGTAATGCTTAGAGCCCTCTGCCGCTTTGCCCCCCCAGCGGAGCTGGGATCCCCCTCCGGGGGTGCCCGAAAAGCTGTGGAGGGCTACAGCACTCCAAACGCTTCGCGAGGCAGTCGGACTATATGGAGTGCGGCAGCCCTCGGCCGCTTTGGTCCCCCCAGCGGAGCTGGGATCCCCCTCCGGGGGTGCCCGAAAAGCTGTAGAGGGCTACAGCACTCCAAAACTTAACTCTCGGAGCAAGAACTCCGAAATGCTTGGGCTCCTTGGCCCCATCTCAATGGGCCTAAGGGCCCAATTCTCTAGTCCCGAGGCAACTCGTTTTCGAAAAACGAACCAATCTGCTATCGGAACATAGAAGCGCAGTGTCCCGGTTTTCCTCAAGCTTCAGCGCCGTTTTTCTGACCTTTCCGCTGGCTAACACGGACGGCGGATTCCTCTGATCCAACACGTGGCATACCCAGTGCTAAAGACCAATCCACAAACCTAGACTGAGCAGAGTGTGGCTCCGTGCGGAACACCAAACGAAGGTTCGGATCGGGTTCAAACTCAATACATACAGCGTTTGCCTATGAAACTCATTCAGAAATTCTTGACCGGCCCGATTGCAACCGTGGCGATCATCGCCCTCTGCCATCAGATGACTTACACCTCAGGCTATGCCGCCGGCGGCAACGGCGGTGGCGGTGGTGGTGGTGGTGGAAGCAAAAGCACAGCTCCAAAGGTTGTCACTCCCATCGACGACAAAGGCGGAACCGTAGTTAAAGGTGGAGGGGGAAACGGTGGTGGCAGCAAAGGCGGAGGTGGTGGCGGCAAAAAGTCGACCACTCCGGCACCTGCTCCGACCCCGGAACCCGCACCCGCGACCACTCCGATCATGGCGGCCACGTTGACCTATACGGCGGTGGGACCGATTAACGATGTGCTGCCAGTATGCACTGGATCCTACCAGATCGATCCCTACTACCCCACGCTCCTCGACCTGACGGTCAACGTCCAGGTCAGCTCGCTCAACGTTGCGGATGGCACTGTCCTCTACGTGGATGTGGTGGGAACAGCCCCTCTCTATCCTTACACCAGCAACGCGATCATTATCGCCGGAGGTTCGGGTTCCTGCTCGGAGAAGCTCTTCATCATCCCGGGTGACTCGGTTGCCGGCGTTCTTATCAAGGATAGCCTTGGCAATGTGATCTTCGCTGGCAACTAGAGAATCCATTGGGACCACGTGAGCGGCGAGCGGCGGATAACGCAGCTCGCCGCTTTCGTTTGATGCACTAAGCCCGACGCCCAAAGTCTGGCCGCTAGTCCACGCCTCAGCTGTCTCTACCCCAAGATCCCCGTCACCACGTTTCCATGAACGTCGGTCAGACGGATATCACGTCCGCCAAAACGGTAGGTCAATCGAGTGTGGTCCATGCCAAGCAAATGGAGGATCGTCGCATGCAGGTCATGCATCTCCACGACATTCTCTACCGCCCGATACCCCCACTCGTCGGTCGCTCCATAGGCGATGCCCGGTTTTACACCCCCGCCCGCTAGCCAGACGCTGAAACCGAACTCGTTGTGGTCCCGTCCATCGCTGCCCTGCGCGAACGGAGTTCGCCCAAACTCCCCGGCCCAGACCACCAGGGTGTCGTCGAGCAGACCGCGCTGCTTCAGATCCATCAACAAGCCAGCGATCGGCTGATCGATCGCCCGGGCGTTGTCGCCGTGGTTCTTCACCAAGCCGCCATGCGCATCCCACCGCTGATAGCCATCCACCATCGGAATCGTGAGCTCGACAAACCGGACGCCGCGCTCCACCAACCGACGCGCGAGCAGACACTCTCGCGCATAAGTGCGGGTGTGCTCGTAGGCCGCATCCAACCCATACAACTGCTTGGTCGCCTCGCTCTCGCCGCTCAAATCCATCAGCTCCGGAATGGCCACCTGCATCCGCGCCGCCAACTCGTAGTTCGTGATGGCCGATTCCAACGCATCCGATCCGCCCGATTCGTTAAGGCTCTGCCGGTTCAACCGCCCCACCAAGCGACGCTTGGCCTCCTGGAGCTGGGCTGTCTTCTCGCCCGGCACCACATTGGCCAGCGGGGTTCCCTTGGCGTGAAGCAAGGAACCTTGGTAGGTCGCCGGCAGGAATCCGCTGCCAAAGTTATCCAATCCGCCCGATGGAATCTGCCCGCCGTTCAACACGACGTACCCCGGCAAATCGTCCGTCGAACTGCCCAGCCCGTAGGTGACCCACGCCCCCATGCTAGGACGTCCCTGCAACCCAATCCCACTATGCAAAAAATAGTTGGCGCTGGTGTGCTCAGGAAATGTCGAGGTCAACGATCGCACCACACACAGGTCGTCCGCCTGTCGGGCGATGTGCGGAAACAGATCGCTCACCCACAGACCTGACTGCCCGTGCTGCTGAAATTTCCAAGGGGACTTGAGAACCTTCCCGATATTCTCAAACTGGGTCTTCTCCAGCTTGCCGATCGCTTTTCGCGGATCCTGGCCATGATACTTCTCCAGCATTGGCTTGTAGTCGAAGCTGTCGACCTGAGACACCGCGCCTTCCATAAAGAGGAAGATCACGCTCCGAGCCTTCCCCGGGAAATGAGACGGCCCGGGCTCGAGAGGCCGACGAGCCGAGGCTACCCCGTTCAGAGCCGCCTGCACCGACGAAGCCTTGCCGCCCAGCAGGGCCGCCATCGCCATCGCACCAAACCCGTTGGACGCTCGACGCAGCAACTCGCGCCGACTCAGGCGCGGATCCAGAAACAACGTCGAAGAGTGGTTGGGCTTCATATCACTTCAGGTAAATGAAATCGTTGGCGTTCAGCAGCGCGTGGCACAGATCCCCCCAAACCTCGACGCTCTCCTGGTCGGCCGCACCGTGAAGCCGCCGAAGTTCGCCGAGTGAGTCCAAGCAGGCTTGGATCTCGGCTTCCCCCGGCAACCGGGCATAGGCGGTTTCGTACAACCATCGAATCCGGCCTACGGCGTCAGCACCTTGAGTCTCGCGCAGGAGCCGCCTGGCCCACACCGCTGACTGCTCATGGAAAAGAGGGTCATTCATCAGCGCGAGAGACTGAGCGGGCACATTGGTCACGTTCCGTTTGCCCACCGTGCTAAAAGGAGTTGGCATGTCAAAGGTCTGCATCAACGTGGGAATGAAATTGCGTCGCATTGCCGTGTAGACACTGCGCCGCCCGTCCCCATCCAATGGACCGCTGCCCTCGGGCCGGCCGCGACCGACCAAAAATTCCGTCAGGTGCACCGGAACCGGGGGACCGCCCACGATCGGATTCAGGCGCCCCGAAACCGCGAGCAGAGCATCGCGAATGGCCTCACCCTCCAGACGCCGCACCGGCATTCGATGGAGGAAAACATTCGCAGGATCGATCTCCTCGTTACGCCCCCCTCTGATATGACTGCTCCGGGCGAACGCTTCCGTCAACACCAGCCGACGGATCAAGCGCTTCACCGACCAGCCGTCTTCATGCATGAACTGCCAGGCCAGATGGTCCAGAAGCTCGGGGTGAGTCGGCGGCTCGCCCAGGGCACCAAAGTTGTCCACGGTGGGCACGATCCCCCGTACGAAGACATGATGCCACACGCGATTGACTATCGTGCGTGAGAGCAAAGGATTCGTTGGATCGACGAGCTGTTGGGCCAGTTGATACCGCCCGCTCGAAACCGAGGTGTCGATGGGCTTAGCCGTCGCGAAGGCCACCGGAAGACTGCGCGGCGAGAGAGCCCCCTGTTTGAAAGGCTTGCCGCGTACCAAAACGAACTCATCAACACCCGTGCCATCGAACCAGGAAACCGCCGTTCGTGATTCCCAACGAACTCGGCTCGCAATCGCGCTCTGCCCCGCGACGAACTCCCTGGCTAAATCGAAAGCTCCCGACCCCGAGGCGGGCTCGAACAAGCTCGAATTTTGGACCAACCAATTCAGCAGGAGCGCCTGCTTTGAAGTGAGCCCATCCACAGCCGAATCGCCGCGCTGCACCGCCTCCAAAACACCGGCCGCCGCCGCCTGAATCTCGTGAGCGAAGTCACTCAGGGATCTAACGGACGGCCCAGGCTCCAGTTGCAACGACGGTCGCCAAGTGGGCTGGTCGGCCGATTCAACCGCCATCAGCACTTCCAATTCCCCTGCACCATCCGGCCCGAATTCCAAGTGCATCCGGTGTCCCGAGTAGGAGCTCAGGTCTTGTGTAACCCAGAGCGGCTCCAAACTCATCCCGCTGCTCATGGTTTGTGCGAGCTGACCGTGGAGAGGCCCCTCGTTCATCAAGTGGGAATCCACAGCGGCGTAAACCCGCGCTTTGCCTTTGAGCAACACGTGAATCTTGCCCACCCCTAAGGTCACCGTGGGCGTGCGCAGCATCTGACCCGCGCGACCCGTAGCACCCAGCCGACCCGAATCATTCTCATTGCCGGGGGCCGCCTTCAAACGATTCCAAAACACGTCGCGAGTGGCCGCACCATAGGGCATCACCTTCGCAACCGGATTCGTCGTATCCATACCCAGAACCACCTCGCCTACGCGGAGAGGCCGGGAGCCGAACGCTTCCCCATCCACCTTCCATGGTTGAGCGTCAGCCTGGGTGTAGTCCGCGATCACTCGCGCTCCCTTGGGCAAAGCAACCGACGCGCTGGAGGCAGGAGCGGGTGTGCCTCCGGCGAACCGGCCGGCCTGGTCGCGTTTTGAATCCAATGCCGCAGTGGCGAACCGGTGCAACAGTGCGCCAGGATTCGTGGCCGCTTGACTGAGGTGCAGCAGCCAGGGTTGAAGACGAGCGGATTCCTTGGCTGGCGCTCCCTCCGTCAGTCCACCCGCAGTGAGGGCCTGAGCGGCAGCCATCAAGTTCTCGGCAATGCCTGCAACTCCGGATTCGCGACGGGCGATCACCGATTTCAGCAAACGGGGAGCATACCGCCCACGCCAATCCGCCAGCTCCGCCGCCATCTTGCGGTTGTTCTCCATGGCCTCGAATCGAACCTGACGAAAACTCGACCCCAGCATGAAGCCAGCAAGCGCGTAATAGTCATCGGTCCGGATCGGATCAAACTTGTGATCGTGACAGCGGGCACACGAAACCGTGAGCCCAAGAAAAGTCTTACTGAAGACATCGACCTTGTTATCGATCCGCTCGCACTCGTCCTGTCGGATATCCACCGGCGAATGCACTTCCTCCCCCAGGAAAGCCCAGCCGGTGGCTAGGACCGACTCGTTGAGTTCGCTACCGGTCTGCAGCCGAGGGGCAGGCAACAGATCTCCAGCGACATGCTCCAAGACAAATTGCTTGTAGAGCACATCAGAGTTGAACGCCCGAATCAGGTAATCGCGATACTGCCAGGCGTTCGCAATGGCGAAATCGCTCTCATGACCGCGCGACTCTGCATACCGCATCAGATCCATCCAATGCCGAGCCCAGCGCTCCCCGAAGTGAGGAGATCCCAGCAGCCGATCCACCACGCGTTCCCGGGCACCCGCATCGATCTTGGTGTCAGCGAGGAACGTCTGCAGATCGTCGCGAGTCGGCGGCAGCCCGGTAATGGCGAAATGGACTCGCCGGAGCCACGTGGCCTCGTCGGCCGGCCCTGCCGCACCAAGACCCTTGGATTCCAGCTTGGCATAGAGAAAGCGATCCACGTCGGTCGCAGCCGAATGGCCTTCCACCTGAGGGACAGACTGCCTTGAAGGAGTTCGCCATATCCAAGCATCCCGCGCCGGACGAATGCGTTTCTCAAAGAAATCGTTCTCAGCCGCCTGCATCTGTAGCGAGAGCAGCAAAGCCCACATGACCGAGGACACTACGGTAAGCGGTTTCTTCATGATCAGAACAGCGCTAGGATCATCCACCACCTTAGGCACGAGGTCCAGCTCGAGAAGAGCACCCACAGTAGAAAGTGGAGCAAACCCGAACATTTCAGGATCCGAATTGTTGCCCGCGGAGCACACAGATCACACGGAGAAGACTCTAATGGGGAGAAGATCACTGGGGGATGGTTGGTTTCATTCTTGATCCGTGTACTCCGCGTGTTCCGTGGGCCACCCAGTCCCCCTTTCCCCCGCTCACTCAAAAAGCATCTGCTCCGCGGGAACCTCCAGCGCAATCACCATCCCATACTCAAGCCCTTCCACCCGGGGAAACAAAAGCTCCAAAACATCCGGACTCTGAAAGTGCTCTGGCTTGGTCTCCGGGTGAGGATAGTAGACGAACCCTTCTACCGGCGTATGGCCCGGTCGCACGAGGCGCGCGTCGAAGAACGAAAAATCCTCAGCCGGCTCGATCGGATGCCACTTCAAGGCCGGAAACGAATAACGAGGGCGCACCACCCGATACCGCTTCGGGGCAATACTCACATTCAACGTCCCCGGATAGAGGTATCGAAGATCCAGACCCAGCGCCAAGAAATGCGGGATCTGCATCCGCATGGTTCCTCCCGGAAATCGCGGATTGCCATTCAGCCCGGAGGCCACCCGATGGCCTTTCACAATGCGGGCAGCCAAAGTCTGGGGATTCGGCGGCATGTGAGGAGAAGTCAGACCAGAACTTCTTTCACCACCTCGCCGTGAACATCCGTGAGCCGACGCTCGAGTCCGTTATGATAATAGGTCAGACGCTCGTGGTCCAAACCAAGCAGATGGAGGATCGTCGCATGAAGATCGTAGACCGTAACGATGTTCTCGACCGACTTGTAGCCGAACTCGTCCGTGGCGCCATAGCTGAAGCCCTTTTTGACGCCCGCGCCCGCCATCCAACAGGTAAATCCGGCCGGGTTGTGATCGCGTCCCTGGGATCCCTTCTGAAACGTGGGCATACGACCAAACTCGGTGCACCACACCACCAGGGTATGCTCCAGCAACCCGCGTTGTTTGAGATCGATCAACAATCCAGCGGTCGGCTTGTCCAACACCGGACCGTGCAGACTATACTGTTTGAGCAACTCCTTGTGACCATCCCAGTTGCTGGTTCCTTCCCCGCCGGTTTGGTACGCCCCATTGAACAGTTGAACGAATCGGACTCCCTTTTCGACCAATCGACGCGCCAAAATGCAATTACGGGCGTAAGCGGAGCGAATCTCGTTGGTTTTGGAGCCACCCTCGTCTGCTCCGTAAAGCTTGAGCACGTGAGCTGGCTCGCTCGAGAGGTCAGCGACTTCCGGAACCGTGAGCTGCATGCGAGCGGCCAGTTCATAGCTCGCAATGCGAGCCGCCAGTTCCGAATCCCCCGGGAAGCGCTCGGCATGACGCTCATTCATCCGCTGCAAGAATCGACGAGTGGCGATATCGTTCGCCGCCGAGATCGATCCAGGCCGAGCCAGGTTTCGAATCGGGTTCGTCGCGTTGAACTCCGTGCCTTGGAAGGCCGCCGGCAGAAACCCCGGTCCCCAATTGTTCACACTGTTCTGCGGCTTGCCCCGCGGGTCGGGAATCGCCACGTAGGCGGGCAGGCTCTGCTCCTCGCTGCCCAGGGCATAGGTCGCCCACGCGCCCAGGCTCGGAAAACCATCCAGCGCGTTGCAAGTGGACATGAAATTCTCACCCGGCCCATGGGTGTTGGTTTTCCCCTGCATGGAGTGAATGAAACACATCTCATCGGCCAATTCACCGAGGTGGGGCAACAGATCCGAAACCATCTTGCCGCTCTGTCCCCGTGGACGAAACTCCCAGGGACTCTTGGTCAGCGCCCCTTGCTCTCCCTGAAACGTGATCAGCTTTTCCTTGCCGGGCATGGGCTGTCCGTGACGTCGGATTAGCTCGGGTTTATAGTCGAACGTGTCTACCTGGCTGCAAGCACCGCTGCAGAAGATGAGCAGCACGTTCTTGGCCTTCTCTTGAAAATGGGGCTTCCGGGCAGCGTAAGGATGCCCGGGATGGATGATGGGGCGGATCGGCTCCCGTTTGGCGGAGTTCGCCCCAAGCAAACCCTGCTTCGAGAGAAGATGTGTCAGAGCGATGGCACCCAACCCAATCCCGGAGTCGGCCATGAAACGCCGGCGGTTGAGCAGAGGATTCGAGAAAAAGCCCGGAGGTAAGTTCATGGGATAAACAGAAACTCGTTGGCGTTGAGAACAGCCCGGCAAAGGGAAGGCAACCCCTCTTCTTTCATCAAGGCAACCGCCTCATGGACCTCTTCCGGTCCGGGCGAGCGGTTGAAGGCGAGCTGCCAGGCCCGGCGCACCTGGTTGGCCGAATCGTCGCCCGCCTCAGTCTTGAGACGTGAAGTGAGTTGATCCGCCTGCTGTAAAATGAAGCGGCTATTGAACAGATTGAGAGCCTGCAGGGGTGTGGTGGAGACGCTGCGCTTGGGCATCACCAAACTGCCATCCGGACAATCAAAAGAACCGAAAATGCCATCCTGTTCCATTCGGACCTTGAAGGCATAGACCATACGACGCGTCTCCGCAGCGGTGAACGTCTCCTTGGGGTGATAATGGTAGACATTCTCCCGATCGACATCATGCAGGAAGAAGCTGGGACCGCCGGCCGATCGATCCAGGTTCCCGCTCACCGCCAGAATGCTGTCGCGAATCGCCTCCGCTTCGAGGCGTCGGGGAGGAAAGCGCCAGAGCAAACGGCTGCTGGCATCCACCTTCAAGCCCTCCGCGCGCGGCGCGCTGGACTGACGCCAGGTGGCTGAGGTCAGAATCTGCCGCTGAAGGGACTTCAAACTCCAACCTTTGGCCACCAACTCGCTGGCCAGCCAATCCAACAGCTCGGGGTGAGTCGGCCGGACGCCGTTTTTTCCAAAATCATTAGGCGTGCTGACAAGCCCTACTCCGAACTGATGCTGCCACAGCCGATTCATGATCACGCGGGGCGTGAGAGGATTCTCCGGACTCGAGATCCACTCGGCCAGCTTGAGCCGACGCTCCGGTTCCGGAGTATTGGTGGCCAAAGTCAGCGGCTTAAACACCGCCAGAGTGCCCGGGGTAACCACCTCGCGCTTGAGCATCGGATCGCCGCGATGGAGGCGATACGTCGGCCCAGGCTGCGAGAAGGTGCCGGCGTAAACCATCGGGGACTTGGCCAGAACCCCGCGCTGTTGGCGGGCCGCTTCCAACTCGGTCAGCCACTGACGTCCCTTGGCGGCCTGCGCGGGGGAAACGTGGTCGAAGACATACATAGGTCCCGCCGGCTTTTCGATTCGTCCCTTGAAAGGTTCCCGGTCATCGGAGCTGGCCACCAACTGCCACTCGCCCGGCTGTCGAGCGGTCTCGATCCGGTAGGACGTCGCCACCCGATCCCCGAATCCACCATCGCGGTCGCGGCCCCAAACCACCTTCTCGATCCGCTCGATCTTGGGGAGTTCCAATTGCACCCAACCGCGGCCTGCTTCGCTCGAGATCCAGGAGCGGCTGTTACCGGGCCGACCATCGTTCACATGCTCCAGCTTGTGAATCTCATAGCCGGGGAGAGTTCCCGACGCGCTGGGCTTGGTTCCGTTGGTGGCCAGGGCCACGTTCCGCCCCCCGGCCCATACCTCCAATTCGTCGATCGCCGGCTCGCCACCCGAGCTGGCCAGAATCGTAAAGCGAATAAACTTCGCTTCGATCGGCGTCAGAACCTCCTCGTTGAGCACCGCGTTCACGGCGGGTCGTCGGCCCTTGCTGGCCGCGTTCGTCGAAGCGGGAACGATCGACGCCTTGGCAATGAACGGCTCAAGTTTCTTCTCCAACTCCTGAATCAGCGCCTCGTTCTTGGCGACTTCCTGCTGCCGCTCCGGCGCCAGCGGCATCGCCCGCTCTCCGTGCCGCACTCCTGAATAAACCGCGGACAGCGAATAGTATTCCCGCTGAGAGATGGGATCAAATTTGTGGGAATGACAGCGAGCGCATCCGACGGTCAGTCCGAGGAAGGCCGTTCCGGTGGTACCGACCATATCGTCAATCTCGTCCGCCCGCTGCTGGGAGGTCAGCACGATGTCCGGACTACCCACGATATCGACCGGCCCGCCTACCAAAAAGCCAGTGGCAACATCAACTCCAAGAGAATCCCCGGCGATTTGTTCCCGAATGAAACGGTCATACGGCAGGTCGCGGTTGAAGGCGGCGATAACGTAATCGCGGAATTTCCACGCATTGGGACGTTCGCGATTGGTCTCAAATCCATTGGTCTCAGCAAACCGGATCACGTCCAGCCAGTGTCTTCCCCATCTCTCGCCGTAGCGCGGGTCCTCCAGAACTTTATCCACCAGCCGTTCAAAGGCACCCGGCGAGGCGTCAGCCAGGTAGGCGGCAACCTCGTCCGGGGTGGGCGGCATACCGAGCATCACCAGGTAGAGCCGACGGATGAGCGTCACGGGATCGGCCTCGGGAGACAGATCGAGATTCTTTTCGGCGAGGCTCGCCAAGATGAAAGCATCGATGGGATTGGCCACGGACGGCCGAGCGACCACCGATGGAACGGACGGACGTTTTACGGGCTGAAAGGCCCAATGGGAAGCGATAGGGTCCACTTCGGATTGTGTCGATTCAGGCCAGGCCGCACCTTGGTCGATCCACGCCCGGATCAATCCAATCTGCTCCGCGCTCAGCGGATCTCCCTTGGCCGGCATTTTCGAATCGGCGACCAACCCCGCGACCAGATGGACTAAGGGGCTGGCTGAACTATCGCCGGCCAAGATCGGAGCCGTATAGGTCTCACCGCCGCGAAAGGCTGCCGCTTTAGAGTCCAAGCGATAGCCGCCCTTCTGCTTCTCGGCCCCGTGACAGGACACGCAACTCGACTTGAAAATGGGTTCGATATCCGTCGCGAAGTCCACCTTGCGAGTGGCGGCCGACGGGAGTTTAGAAACATCAACCGGGACAGCGGAGACCGCAGGATCAACCGCCGCCAGCAGCGTCAGGCAGGCGAGCGATATTTTCCCAACCCAACCCCTGCCTTGGGGTTTCGAATCAAGACGTTTCATGTTCATCGTATGGAGCAGGAATCCCCATCCAAGTGAAAGATAAAATCACCCCGCCGGAAGGTGGATTCCTAAACTACTATGGACCGCCCACCTTCCAACCTCCATCCCCCCGTTCGGGGGGGCAGATGATCTACCCCCTTCCTCCCGTAATCGTAATCGTAATCGCCCCGCTTCGTCGCGAAGTGCTTTGGAGTGCTGTAGCCCTCTACAGCTTTTCAGCGCCCCCGGAGGGGGATCCCAGCTCCGCTGGGGGGACAAAGCGGCAGAGGGCTGCCGCACTCCATATAGCCAAACTGCATCGCGGAGCGTTTTGGAGTGCCGTAGCCCTCTGCCGCTTTTCGGGCACCCCGGAGGGGAATCCCCGTTGTCCTCACCCGGAACAATCACATCCGACAGGGAGAAATCCGGCGGTTTGGACTTTCCTAACTGGCAAGGGCTGGTAGAAACGCCGCCGATGTCTGCCAAACCACGAACCCAGTCCGCCGCTCAAACGACCTCTTTCTCCCTGGATTCCTTCGTTTCCAAAGCTTGCCGCGAGGTGGACGGTGCGCTGGACCGTTTTCTGCCGAAGGCCAAGACCAAGCCGGGCACGATCCACCAAGCCATGCGCTATTCATTGTTCGCTGGCGGGAAACGCATGCGTCCCGCCCTCTGCCTGGCCGCCGCCGAGGCCTGCGGTGGAGATTGGTCCGATGCCCTACCCATGGCCTGTGCTGTGGAATGCATCCATACCTACTCCCTCATCCACGACGATCTGCCGGCCATGGATGACGATGACTTTCGTCGCGGCAAGCCGACCAATCACAAGGTATTCGGAGAAGGCATTGCGGTCCTGGCTGGCGACGCGCTCCTCACTCAGGCTTTCGAGATCCTCGCCCTCAGTGGAAAAAACACGCGCTACTCCGCGTCCGACTTGGTGCTGGAACTGGCACGTGCCTCAGGTTCGCTCCAACTGATTGCCGGGCAAGTCGCCGACCTCGAAGGGGAAGGCAAGAAATTACCCTTGTCGGAACTGCGCTACATCCACGAACGTAAAACCTCAGCCCTGCTGGCCTGCTCCGTACGACTCGGAGGGATGAGCGCTCGTTGCAGTTCAGCTCAGCTAAAAGCGTTGACCGACTTCGGCTACAACGTGGGCTTGGCCTTCCAAATCATCGACGACATTCTCGACGTCACGCAAACGACCGAGAAACTGGGGAAGACAGCCGGGAAGGACACGGTCGCCCAGAAGGCTACCTATCCATCTCTCCTTGGACTGGAGAAATCCAAGAAGGAAGCGAAGAAGCTCACCGAGCGGGCCTTTGCCGCTTTGAAGACGTTCAAGGGGAAGGCCATCGCATTGGAATCCTTGGCCGCCTATCTCCTCCAGAGAGATCGCTAGTCCCACCTGGGTGTAAGACAGATTTCCGGAACTACTCCGGGAGCTGTTGAACCGCGAACGCTATGTCCGTAGAGGAAAGAAGAATTCTGTACATGTACTTCCTCCGTTTCCCTATCGCGTCCTTTGCGTCCTTTGCGGTTTAAAACTCGGGCTCCTTCCCACCCCCACGGGGCCGTTTCCCATTGACCTGCCATGACAACACTGTCATCAAGCTTTAACCCATTTGTCACCCACAGCAGGCCGAATATCGTTCAATGAACCGTGAGTCCCACTCTTCCGTCACCGCTTCACCCGCTCCGCCGGTGCCGAGAAGGTCGAAAGCCTCGGTAAAGGGGGGGTGGCTCTCTCCCAGAACCCGGCTGTGCCTAATCCACGGGTTGGCTCTCTTCGGCTCGTTTACCGTGATGCGGATTGTTCTGGCTCTGTGCTTTCAGCCCGAGACCCCCATGCCAGCCTCGGAATATCTCAAATGCTTTCTAAGCGGATTCCTTCGCGACCTGCTGGTGTCAGTTGGACTGACCCTCCCGCTGCTGGCCTGGTTCACGCTCTGCCCCCAACGACTGTTTGTTACCCGGTTCCACCACTGGGTGTGGGTGACGGCCTACGGCGTGGCGTGGGCCGTCTTCGGCTTTCTCCTGGTGGCAGAGTTCTTTTTCTTCGATGAATTCAAGTCCCGCTTCAACACGGTGGCGATCGACTATTTGCTTTATCCTCACGAGGTCTTTGTAAATATCTGGGAAAGCTATCCCCTGGTCGCCGTGCTCACCGGATGCTTGCTGGTAGCGGTGACGGCCGGGCTCACCGGATGGTGGCTGACCCGACAGTGGTGGAGTGTGCCATCCCCGCGCCGCGGAGATGGGTGGAGACTTTCTATCGGAGTGGGACTTTTTGCCATCCTCGCCATGACGGTGGGATTAACTCCGAACCGGCTCAGCCACGAGCGACTCCTGAACGAGCTGGCCAACAATTCCATGATCTCGGTCACGACGGCCGCCTGGTCGCGAAACTTGGATTATGCCGCATTTTACCCGGCGATGTCTCGCGACGACGCTTTCTCGCGGACACGACAAATGTTAGCCGAACCGGGTGCCACCTTCACCTCCCGAAGGGACTCGATTGCACGACGCATCGCCGGCGATGCCTCCCAGCCTCGCTACAACGTTCTCATCTTTTTGGAAGAAAGCCTAGGTTCGGAGTTCTTTGGATCCCTGGGCCGTAAGGAGGCCACCCTAACGCCGGAACTAGACAAGCTCTCGGCGGAAGGCTTGTTCTTCGTCAATATGTACGCCACTGGGAACCGCACGGTCCGCGGCTTCGAAGGGGTGCTCTCCTCGTTCCCGCCCCTGCCAGGGGATTCGATCGTGAAAAGGGATCGGTCAGAGAATGTCGAGACGATCGCCCGAGTGCTGCAGCGGGACGGTTACCGCACCGCCTTTCTCTACGGCGGCAGTGGTCGCTTCGATAGCATGCGCTCCTTTTCCATCCACAACGGCTACGAGCGCTTCATCGAACAAAAAGATTTTGCCGATCCAGCCTTTACCACCGCTTGGGGTGTCAGCAACGAGGATCTCTACCAGCGCGTCCTGCAAGAGTGCCGGACAATGAACCAATCCGGACAACCGTTTCTGGCAACCGTATTGTCCGTGAGCAACCACAAGCCCTACACCTATCCGCCTGGTCACATTTCCGAGGATCCTGGTCTGCGCCGGCGAAACCACGCAGTCAAATACACGGACTGGGCCTTGGGACAGTTTTTCGCCGCCGCCAAGAAGGAACGCTTCTGGACCAACACCGTCTTTGTGGTAGTGGCCGATCACGGAGCCCGAGTCTATGGCAGTCAAAGCATCCCCATGCACTCCTACGAAATCCCTTTCCTGGTGCTCGGACCAGCCGTCGTGAAGCAGCCTAAGCGGCTTTCGCAGCTCGGATCTCAATTGGACGTGACGCCAACCTTGCTGGGATTGCTGGGGCGCCCGTACGAGTCCATGTTCTACGGCCGTAACCTACTGAATGACCCGATCCCTACCGGCCGCGTGGTGTTGAATCACAACCGGGATATCGGCATCGCGACGGCGAACAGAATGGTAGTCTTCAGCCTTAACAAAAAGATCGAGTACTACCACGGCAGCGCCAAAGAAGGCGCTCTGAAGCGGGTGGCACATCCCGACGAAATCGATCGCGAACTGGCTCTCGATGGGACTGCCCTGTTTCAAACCGCCGACGAGCTCTACATGCGCAGGCGATTCAGTCTCGAGCCGCCTGCGCTGACCGGAGTCGCGCCTCCGCAACTGCGCTGAACTCCAAGTCGTAGCGGCATCCCTCCGTGGACGTTTCCTCACGCAGACTGGACGCAGAAGTCGATAAGGACTACGACAACCTGAAGCCGACACCCCCTATGGAGCGCGGTGGCACGACCTAAGCATTACCCACAAGTTCTTCGACCAAATGTTAGAATCCCAAAGGGATTCCGGCTCAAAGCCCAGGGTTGGCGCGACGCAGGAGCGCCTACCCTGGGTTAGTCGTTGTTTTCTCACAACCCCATCGCGGGTTGCGCT